>JAYVNT010000489.1:0-9540 GCA_043758285.1 Flavobacterium sp. | reverse complement strand
TCTATTTTATTACATTTGAATAATGCGAATAAAAGATTCGTTTATACACCCGATTATGGGTGGCTTTGCGAAGGTTTGTTTCGTGAATATGTGAGTTATGCAACATAATCACTCACCACACCTTAAAATAGAAAACATGAAAAACCTAATTGGAATATTTGCTTTTATAATTCTAACATCTTTTGTAGTTATTGAAAAACCGAAAAGACTTCAAAACGGACATTACAAAGTTAAGTTAGACAAAAAATATAAAGAACGTGGATTAAATGATTTTGATTTTACTTTAGAAAATGAAAAATTTATTACGCAAATAGCAAACAAATATGAAACTCTTGAAATTATTTGGGTTGATGAAAATTCATTTATTGTTAAAGGTTACACAGAGCCATTAAACCCAACTGAAGAAGAAAAAAAAGCGATGGGAAATTCTAAGATTATTTTCGAAATTACTAAACAAGAAGGTAATAAATACTATTTTACGTTGGGTGAAAAATTCGATAAATATCCTATTTTTTCTGGTAAATTTATCAAAACTAAATAAATTAATTTACGTTGCATAACAGCCAATTCTCGCAATTGCAAATTTTGTTGTAAGTTCACGTTCACGTTTAGCAATAATCCATACGTGTAGTAATTATCGAAGCAACTCTGAACGAGTTGCTTTGTTGCTTTATCCTTATTATATTTTTGTTAAAAAAAAGATTTTTTTCGTGAGAAAGAATAGATTTGTAGCTATTAACAAAATTCAACAATTATGAAGCTTATTACTTTTTTAAAAACATTGCTGGTGGTGCTTGTGTTTGCAGGTGCTTTTCAGCTTAATGCGCAGCAAAAAAAACCAGGAATCGATATGTCGCTTATGGATAAATCGGTGAGTCCAAAAGACAATTTCTTTCAATTTGTAAACGGTACGTGGTTGAAAAACACGGAAATTCCTGCGGATAAAACGCGTTGGGGCAGTTTTGATGAATTGCGTCAAAATACGGATAAAGATGCTTTGGCTATATTGAAGGATGCGGCTAAAAACCCTAAGTACAAATCGAGTACTGACCAAGGTAAGGCCATCAACATGTATAAAGCAGCTATGGATACTGTGGCGAGAAACAAACAAGGTGTTGCGCCTTTGAAACCTTATTTGGCAAAAATAAATGCGGTTAAAAACATTAAAGATTTGCAAAAATTGATGATGCAAGAGGAAGCCATAGGCGGTGGTGTTGGGTTTTTTGGAATGGGTGTTGGCGCGGATGATAAAAACAGTAATAGAAATGTGGTTAGTCTTGGTGTTGGCGGATTGGGATTGCCCGACCGGGATTATTATGTTTCGGATGATAAAGATTCGAAAGAGAAACGCGAAAAATATCAGGTGCATGTTGCAAGAATGTTAGCATTTTTAGGAACAAGTCCGGCGCAAGCAAAGACGGATGCTGAGAAAATTTTAGCATTGGAAACGGCTATGTCAAGACCGAGACTGGACCGAGTAGAAAGAAGGGATGCGAGAAAACAATACAACCCAACTGCGATTGGCGATTTGCAAAAAATGGTGCCTATTGTAGATTGGAATGCGTATTTGAAAGGAGTTGGATTTACAAAAACAGATACAATTATAGTTTCTCAGCCACGCTATATGGCAGCATTGCAAACTATATTTACTGAAAATAAAGTGGAAGATTGGAAGGCCTATATGCGTTGGATGTTGTTAAGAAACTCGGCAAGTCTTTTGTCAACGGATATTGAAGCGGCTAATTTTGAATTTTATGGTAAAACTTTGACAGGCGCTTTGAAACAAAGACCGCGTCATGAAAAAGCACTTCAAACGGTAAACGGAACCGTGGGAGAAGCATTAGGTAAACTCTATGTTGAAAAAATGTTTCCTGCGGCAGCTAAAGTTAAAGCGTATAATATGATTAAGAATATTATTCGTGCGTATGAAACCAGAATTAATAACGTAACGTGGATGTCAGCATCTACTAAGATTAAAGCTATTGAGAAACTGAAAAGTCTGACTATCAAAATTGGGTATCCTGATAAGTGGAAAGACTATTCTGCTTTGGTTGTAAAAAGTCCTAAAGAAGGAGGAAGTTATTTTGAAAATGTAAAAAATGTAGCGCTTTGGAATTGGCAAAAAGATTTGGAAAAACTAGGAAAGCCAGTTGATAAAACAGAGTGGGGAATGTCGCCACAAACGGTTAATGCGTACTACAATCCATCCTATAATGAGATTGTTTTCCCAGCAGCTATTTTGCAATATCCATTCTATAATTATCAAGCGGATGAAGCGGTAAATTATGGTGGGATTGGAGCGGTTATTGGACATGAAATCTCTCATGGATTTGATGATGAAGGGGCGAGATATAATGCTCAAGGTAATCTAGTAGATTGGTGGACCGCTGATGATTTAACCCAATTTACAGCACTTGGAACGGCATTAGCAGATCAATATTCCGCTTTAGAGCCATTGCCAGGAATTCATGTAGATGGTAAATTTACATTAGGAGAAAACATTGGAGATTTGGGAGGAATTAATGCGGCTTATGATGGTTTGCAATTGTATTTAAAAGAAAATGGAAGACCAGGATTTATTGATGGATATACACCAGAGCAACGTTTGTTCATTTCTTGGGCAACTATTTGGAGAAGCAAAATGCGTGACGAAGCAATTAAAAATCAAGTAAAAACCGACCCGCATTCGCCGGGAATGTTCAGAGCTTATGTGCCGTTGTTGAACTTGGAAACATTTCAAAAAGCATTTGATATAAAACCAGGAGATAAGATGTATTTAGCTTCGGATAAGCAAGTAAAGATTTGGTAAAAAATGAAAAACCTCAAGTTATGCTTGAGGTTTTTTTATGCTTTTTAGTAAACCAAAAATGCTAACAATTGCCCATGTTGCTTCCAGAATTACAAACGGGATGTAATGAATTAAATAAGAAGTGAAACACGCAATACTGGCGCCAACAATATTCATCAGATAAAACAAAACACCTTCTTTTTTTATCCAAGAAAAGATGTTTAAAAAATAGGCAAGGAGAATTATTCCAACACCTATTGTACCGATGATGTCATTCAGATTCATAACGTTGTGTTTTGGAATTTGTAACCTAAAACGGTTTCCACTTTATCACACAAAATGGTTTTGCCAACGGAAGTTTTTCCTTTCTCAAATTCTGGTAAAAGCAGATTGAATTTCAACGCTTTTTGAGTGTAATGCTCTTTTCTAGTCGGATGAAAAGGCGCAACAGCATTAAAATTTTCGTTCCAACAATCCTTTTCAATGATCTTTTCAATAATTCCAATACAATCCGTTTGATGAATTAGATTAATTGGCGCTTCTGGATTTTCAAGGTTTTGCCTGCCAGCTAAAAAATGAATTGGATGACGATTATCGCCAATCAATCCGCCAAATCGGATTACGGTGGTTTTGAAATTTGTATTGCTTTGCAAAAGGTTTTCGGCTTCCGCTAATTGCTTTCCGCTTTCCGTTTCAGAATTTGGAATTGTTGCTTCCGTAATGATTGAATTATCATCAGCATAAACCGAAGTCGAACTTATAAAAATAACTTTTTCAACGGATGCTTTTTCGATAAATGGGATTAGGTTTTGAATTTTAGTAACAAAGTTTTCTTTAGAACTTCCCCTTAACTTTGGTGGAATATCAATAATCAGGATTTCGGAATTTTCTAGAAATGAATTGAGTTCTCCTATGATTTTCTGTTCTGATAATTCAATTTGAAAAGCATCGATTCTAGCATTTTCTAAAACAGAAATTTTATCCAATGAAGTAGTAGAACCTTTTACTGAAAATCCGTTTTTAAGTAATGATTTTGCTAAAGGCAAACCCAACCAACCGCAACCCAAAATAGAGATTTGTTTCATCTTTTCAAACTGTCAACAGCAACTTTTAAGGTATCTCTTCGTTTGTAATAATTTCTTATTGCAGGCGTTTCAACAGGAAGTTTTTTGGATTGTTTTATTTTCTGTTTAATAATGACCGCATCGGTCAAAACAAATGGCGTCGGAATCATATCCGGTTTTCTTTGATTCATTTTTATTAGAGGATTGGCTAGCAAATCAAATGAACTCTCCACTAAATCCAACTCCAATTTTTGTGAGTTTAGAATTGAGAACTCTAGTTCTAATGGAAGATTATCCACAACATAATACGTTAACAATTTACCAGAAGTTTTGGAAGCAATATTGCTTTTAAAATCAACTGATTTTACCCCATTGGCTTTTAAATTATTGATTTGGTTATTGTTGTTTACAAAAATATCATATCGATTTACAGCTCGATTTGGCGTGATTTTTATTCGATACAAATGCTGATTTCCTTTAATCGTATCGCGCAAAAATTCAATAGTTGGTTTGGCAATGCTTTTTAGCGGAGCATCAGCCATAAAAGTATATTGCGAACCGTATTTGCTATACAATTTATTTGAATTTAATGCAGCACCATTTTTTGGGTTTTCGCCCAAATAGGTTTTTGTCCATTCGTCAAGATTGGTGTCGTATGTTGCCCAATTCGCCTTATTGGTATCACTATTTAGAATATAAACCAAACTATTTGGTTTTGCTTTTTCATTGGTGTAACCCGAAGCTTGATGCGCTTTGACCAAGAAACCAATCGAAATCAAAAAGAAGAATGTTGCCCAAATTCCTTTTTTGGTAAACGAACCAAAAATTGGTAGCAACAACGTAAAACTCAACACGGTCAAAATGGAACTTCCAAAAAGTATTTTTAATCCTAAACCAATTGGGAACATTTGAATAAAAGGCACTAAAATTATCAGCGTTGGAATAGCTAAAAGACAATTCAAAATCCAACTTGATTTTTGTGTCAGCACATAAAAGCTCATCATCAACGTACTTGCGATAACCGGAATAATCAAAAATCCTGCGCCTTGCAATTTCAAAGCAATTCCTAAATTAATCAGCAACCAAACAAATAATGGTGCAATCAATTGGCTCATTTCTGGATTTCGTTTGCCGTTATTTTGATAAAACAAAAAGCAAATTGCCAGCGTTAAACTTGTAAATGCGTAAATATAATCGTGACCGTTATAAGTAAATCCGTGAAGAATGTCGTTGTATTGCGGATAAAAATTCAGCAGCAATTTCCAGCCGACATATGTAACTAAACTTGCCGTAGCAAGTGAACCAAATAGCGGTACAAATCCTTTGATGATTTCGTCTAAGCGCAACGCTCGTTTGCCCAAACCAACAAAAGCCAACAAGAAAAATAATCCAAAAGCGACAATCAACATTGGGAAAATCCAACCAAAAGGATAACTCACAAAGCTAAAAGGAACATTGAAATAGATTTTGTTATCGGTTGAATTCAAATCGGTTAAATCCGCATTCGAAAAATAATTCAGCAACGGAAACAAGTAAGTTCCTTGATGCGCCAAGGTTTTTGGATCAAGATTTTCGTATTTGTCTTGTGCCGTGTGATAATTAAAATGACTGTCGATAAACGCAAAATTAAATCCCTGAATTTTTCCTTGTTCTCTAAAAACGGTCAAATCAGTATCGTTCGGAAGCATTTTATAAATGCTATACATCAACGAATTCGAAACAGGATAATTTACATTTCCTGCTTTGAACGTATCAACCATTTTGGCATTGCCGTCATTGGTTTCCATCAGCATATAGCTTGGGCCCGAACTTCCTCTAGCTTCAAAATTCAATACCAAGCCTACTTCTTTGGCTAATTGATGTTGCGTCACAAAAAGCGCAGCGCCATTTAAACCCAATTCTTCGGCATCGGTAAAAAGAATAACGATGTCGTTTTTGTGGGATGTTTTATTATGCAAAAAAGCCCGAACACTTTCCAGAATTGCAGCAACTCCCGAAGCATCATCGCTCGCGCCTTTTGAGGATGAATGTGGTGCCGAATCATAATGCGAAAGCAACAATAATGCTTTACTGTTTTTGGAACCTTTTATTCTCGCCACAATATTTTTAGCCTTTACCAGAGTTCCTTTTTCGGTCATGATAAATCCTTCCTGAATCGATATTTCTAAACCCAAATCCTGTAATTCTTTTTGAAGATAGTTGGCAATAACTTCGTGGTTTTTGGAACCAACAAAATGAGGTTTTTTTGAAATTTCTTTTACGGTTGCTAAGGCTCTTTTTGTAGAAAATACTGAAAGTGGTGCTTCGGTCTGGTCATAACCCTGCGGCATCATAAAGAAGAAAAAGCCTAATAGCATTGCCGCCAGCACTAGAAAAGAAAGTAGGGAAGTATCGTTTTTTCTCATCGAGATAAAATTAATGTTCTTTTTTCACTAACATATAAAAATCGTTATCCAAAAATCGATAACCCTGGTCATACACAAAATAATACGTGTTGCCAGTTCCGGTATTTAGTATGTTGGTAAAAAAATCAAAGTCAAAACCTTTGCTTAACAGTTTGGTTTTGGTGGTTTTTGATTTTCCTTCCAGATTGAGGTCTGACAAAATACGGTAATTTTTGCGTAACTTGTTGTTGATGTTCCGCATAAAATTCGTGCTGTCTTTGTTTATTTTGTTGTTGTAGGCATTACGGCAACCATCGCTACAGAACTTTTTGTCCTCACGACCCACAATCTTTTCACCACATTCTAAACAGTTCTTACTCATCTTTAAATCCTTTAATTACAACCAAATATATACAAATATTTCCGTTTACAAACGGTTACAAACAATTACAACCGAAAGTAAATGGTTAGTTACCGAATAATTTTCAGCATCCGCCACAACTTTGCCTCGTCGGAAATGAGAAACCGAAAACTCAAAACCGACAAAAAATTATACTAACATTTAAATTTTAAACGCCATGAATGCAATGAAAAACAAAGTACAGTTAATTGGTCACGTAGGTCAAGAACCAGAAATCAAAACCTTTGGAGAAGGAAAAAAAGTAGCGAACCTATCGCTTGCTACAAACGAAAGTTACACCAATGCCAAAGGCGAAAAAGTAGAAGAAACCCAATGGCACAAAGTAAAAGCGTGGGGAAAAGTTGCCGACATTATTGAAAAATATGTGAAAAAAGGCAAAGAAATTTGTGTAGAAGGAAAACTAACTTACAGTGATTATCTCGACAAAGACGGCAACAAACGCTACATCACCGAGGTGGTAATAAATGACATTCTTTTGTTAGGAAAGTAAAAAACGGCTAAATCGGTTTTCTAAGCCCATTGCAATGAGTAACTGCCGCTAGCGTATTGATGTTGGCGGCGGGTTACTTATCTTTTGCACTTTTTTATAAATTTAAATTCCATGCTTTTAGCTAGTATTTACTGCTTAGTAAGCAGAATTAACATATTAAAAAGCAATGTTGCAATGCATATAAACAGTATAAAGAAGTTTTTAGCTAGTTATATGAAGCTATAAGACAATTTAAAGAAGCTAAAAAGCAGTTTAAAAAGGTTATTAACTTGTTATAACATGTAATTAAACAGTTATTACATGTTATAAAGCAATTAATTGAACATAAAAAACAATAATAAGAACGTAAAAGCATCAAATTTTAAGCAAAAATTTTGCGCCGTATTTCTTTTAATGCTACTTTTATATTTCTAAACTAAGACATTATGAAACCAAGCAAGAATGTTATCGACACAGGCACCATGATTGAGCGTTATCTGTTTGTAAACAGAATTTCGAAGTCTAGTTTGGGTGCAAAAATTAACAGAACCGGTATTTCGGTGTTGCGATATACCGAAAATGTAAGCATTCAAACTGGAATTTTGCTCGATATTTGTCATGCGTTACAGCACAATTTCTTTCAGGATATTGCCGACCAATTGCCAAAAGAGTTTACAATAACCAATTTGCCTGTTGATAAAAATCATCTCACAGCATGGGAAAATGAAATGGCGCAACTCAAAGAACGTATCAAAATTCTTGAGACCGAGAAAGCGGTTTTGCTTGAAGTATTAAAAAAATAAGGATTTTTTTAAAGTAAAAACGGCAATACATCTGATATTTTCTCGACTGTTTTGAAATTTGGATGTTCTACTTTATGACTAATTTTTTCGTGTTCCCAAGTAACGTGAAACGGAATATGAACGGCATGACCACCAATGGCTAAAACGGGCAAAATATCCGATTTCAACGAATTGCCAATCATAAAAAATTCATTGGGTTCTATTTCCAAACGGTTTAAAAGTTTTTCATAATTGAGTTCTTGCTTGTCGGCCATCACTTCGATATGGTGAAAATAATGCCCCAAACCAGAACGGTGTAATTTGCTTTGTTGGTCTTTCAAATCGCCTTTGGTGGCAACAATCAGTTTGTATTTTCCTTTCAACGCTTCGAGCGTTTCTTCAACTCCGTCTAATAATTCGATAGGTTTTTGAAGTAATTCTTTCCCTAATTCAATTATTTTACTAATAACTTCGATTGACAAAGTGTTGTTGGAAATGGTCATTGCGGCTTCGATCATCGAGAGAATATATCCTTTAATGCCGTAGCCATACAAGTCGAGATTGTCTATTTCTGTTTTAAACAATTCCTGAGAAAGCGAATGCCGCGATAAATAGGGCGACATTAAGTCACAGAATTTTTCTTCTGTTTCCTGAAAATAAGGTTCATTGACAAAAAGTGTGTCGTCAGCGTCGAAAGCAATTACTTTTAGATTCATAGGGTTTATTTTTAAAACACAAATTTCACAAATTGGCAATGCTTAATTTGTGCCAATTTGTGAAATCTGTGTTAGTTTTTATTTAACTAATCAACGCTCCATTCTCAACACTATCCGCATCTGGATTTACGAAAACCAATTTGCCTTCGGCATTGTTGGTCATCAAAATCATGCCTTCGCTTTCCACACCACGCAAAGCTCTTGGAGCTAAATTGATTAAAACCGTTACTCGTTTTCCAATCACTTCTTCTGGCGAAAAATGTTCAGCAATTCCGGAAACTATGGTTCGAACATCCAAACCAGTATCGACTTTCAAGACTAAAAGTTTGTTGGCTTTTGGCATTTTTTCTGCTTCAAGAATGGTTCCGACGCGCAAATCAAGTTTTGCAAAATCGTCAAATGTTGTGGTTGGTTTTTGTTTTTCTGTCATTGCGAGGGACGAAGCAATCTCATTCGCGTTGGCTGTTTTGGTCGCTTCTAGTTTTGCTATTTGTTTTTCGATTTCGGCATCTTCTATTTGGGCAAATAAAATTTCTGCTTCACCAATTTGGTGTCCAGATGGAAGTAAATCTGATGAAGTAGAAATTGTTTTCCATGCTAAATGAGATTCCTCTTTCGTCGGAATGACAAGAATACGAGAAAGTTTTTTTGAAGTAAAGGGTAAAAACGGTTCGCATAAAATTTGCAATGCAGCAGCAATTTGAAGGGCCACATACATTTGTGTTTGTACTCGTTCTGGATTGATTTTTACCATTTTCCAAGGTTCTTCGTCGGCGAGATATTTATTTCCAAGTCGTGCCACATTCATCAATTCTGCTTGTGCTTCTCTAAACCTATAGCGTTCAATTGAAGACGAAATCACTGCTGGATATGCTTTTAATTCGGCTAAGGTTTGCAAATCAACATCCGAATACTC
>JAYVNT010000488.1:0-3082 GCA_043758285.1 Flavobacterium sp. | reverse complement strand
TGCAACATTTTTTTGTAAAAAATATAAATTCAGTCGCCAATGTTAGGCAAAAATCGCCATTTTTATCTTGAAATTAAATTGTCTATACTTTTGTCTATATCACAAATTAGGTGAAACATTAAAAATTATTTTGTTTTACATTTAGTTAGTTAAACGTAAAAAATAAATACCTCATTTTTTTATTAATTACGAAAAAACCAAAAAAGCACCGAGTTTAACATTCATCAAAATAATGCTATAATTCGCCATGACTTAGTTGCCAATCGTCATGATTTCTGAAATAAATGTAACTTAAGTATTGCTTTTGCAATAATTTAAAATATAAAAATAAAATCACAAAGTTCATTTATTTACTGGAGTAGAGGTTTCAATGTATGTTAGAAGTAGGTAAAGTTGAAACCTCCCAGTTTTTTTGGATGGTACTAAAAAATAGTTTAATAGAATTCTCTTAGTAGTTTTACTTTAGTCTGAGGATGAGTGGTCATTAAAAGAAAAGGCTTGTTGTAAGATTAATGACCACCTCAGTTTTTTTGATTTTGCGCACAAACATTAAATTATATCTTTTTTTGAAAGTACACTTATAGTAACGTATGCAACAGGGGGGCAACGAGTAACATATAATTTTAAAGTAGAAAACTTGAACAAATATTAAATGCAGAAAAACTTGCCGTTTTTTATGGGCGGCAAGTTTTATCTACATTTTAACAATCGGTTACAGGACTTCTGAAGGCACTATCACTTTTTAAGTTCTAAAACTTTGCACATATTTTTCCAAATCATTTTCTTCAATTAAATCGAGTTTTTTGCGCAATCTGTAACGGCTTGTGTAAACAGTCGCCATTGAAACACCAGTGACTGATGCTATTTCATTCGCTTCAAAGCCTGCTTTAATGAGTAAAAAAAGCCGTGTTTCAGAATTAGACAGGTTTGAAAATTGAATTTTTAAATTAATTCTAAATTTTGGATATTGTAAGTCGAATAATTCGCTAAAGCGTATCCAATCTTCTTGCGTTAAAATGCGCATACTTCGGAGCGTTGGTATTACTTCTGTTTGAAAATTAGCAATTTCTTCATCCGATGCAGTTTGCTCTGCCAATCGCAATTCTAAGCTATTAATGAGTGTGTTTTTGAAATCAATCAATTTCGACGATTCATTTAACGCATTTTGTTGAACTGTAATTTTATTTTCCGATTGTTCTAATGCTAAAGTTTTTAATCGCTCTCTTATTTCAACGATTTCCTTTTCTTTTACTAAAATCAATTTTTGCTGCTTTTGTCGTTTTATTTCAAGAAGCGATACAAAGAAGAAAGTAGCAAAAACCATAATTCCTGTAATTTCCCATTGCCGCACTGATTTGTTTTTATATTCTGCTTCTATACTTTTGAGCTCCGCCTCATTTTTAAGTTGAATTCTCTCTAACGCGCGTTCTTTTGTAGCTGAAAGTACGCGATTACTCAAATTAATACTTTTACTTTGATGACTCAGTGCTAAAGCTATATTACCTTTTTTTTCGTACACTTTAGCTATTTGCGATTCAACATTTGCCTGAAATAAAGTATCAGTTGAAATGAGACTTTTGTTAAAATAAAAGAGTGCTGAGTCTAATTTATTTTTAGCAAGATGAGCAAAACCTAAAACCTTGTTATATTGCGTGCGAAAACGCGGTTGCAGCATAATGGCTGAATCGTGCAAAGCGGTTTTTAAATCCAAAAATGCGGCTGTTGTATTGCCTTGTTCAATTTCAATTTCGGCGCGGATAGTTAAATAAAAACCTTCCAATGATCGGTACTTATTTATCTCCATTAATTTAAAGGTGGTATCAATTAAATATTTAGCTGAATCAAGCTGATGTAAACGCAAATAGTTCTCAGCCATGTAGCCAGCGGCTCTAATTTGGTATTGACTTCTGTTGCTTTTTGCAAAAGAGTAGTCCCATAGTTTTTCAATCCAATATTGTTCAGATACGTAGTCTTCAATGTTTCTATAAATAATTGCCGTCGAAATCATGATTTCAATTAACCTTCCACCATCATTGTCGCCTAACGAAAGCGCCATTTTATAAGCCTCATTTACAAGACGAATACCTTCAGGGTAATCGTTTCTATTGGCTGAAAAAATACCTAACAAAAGCTGAGCATCACTCGCCCTTACTAATCGCTTATCTTTAATACTGATGTTATAACACTCCGTCAGACACTTAAAACTTGAGTCGTAATTGTAATAGATCCCAAAATTATATCCGCGAAGCAGCAATACAAATGCGTGCATGGAATCGTTAGGAAATGCGCTTTCTATTTTATTAAGAAATTTTGATTGAATTGTATCATGTGGTGATTCGGGTAAATGATAGTAAGCATTTTCGCAAGCCAAGTTTTGCATATCTAAAGGCACATCAGCTTTTATACGCAACACCATTGAATCCAGATTATGCAACGGTAACGTTGAAGCATAATCACCATTCCACTTTTTAGCGTAAAAAAAATCTATGTAATCTTTTTCTGTTAACTTATTTGTTTGTTTACAACCTGCACATAAAAAAACCAAATAAACAAAAAGACCTGAGAGGAATTTCAAAAACATAATCTTTTCTGTATTTTAAGCAAATATAGACATAACATAACTTTTATTGTATTAAAGTTAAGCTACTTAAAAAAAATCAGGTTCACGTATAAATGTATTTAGAATTTGTAAACCTTACTATAATTTTGAATAATGCCTCTTGTTTCTTTGCTTTCGCGTTAATAAAAGTTCAATTAAAGTTGTGAAAAAGTTTATGCTTCATAATATTTAGGTTACATAACGTACCGAACGTTAAATTCACAGTCATAATAAAAACTTGTTATAACTTGTGTTTTTTTCTGAAAGGCACACACCCTGAACACTCATTTCAAAAACCGATTATCTCTATTGGAACGCTGAGAGGCGTTCCAATTAATTTTGGAATCAATGAAAATCCTTTTATTCGCCACTACCCTATTTTTGTTTCATCAAATCGGATTTTCACATTCCTATTTGAAAGATATTTCTTTGGATTCTTGCCCCGATAAAAATTCAAACCTTATCGTTAACGGCGATTTTGAG
>JAYVNT010000487.1:0-3103 GCA_043758285.1 Flavobacterium sp. | reverse complement strand
TATGTTTGAAGCAGAAGAAAAAAATGCTGAGGGTTTTGCCAAAGAATGTGCTATTGTAACTCATTATAGATTAAAAAATGATCCAGATAGACCAGGAAAATTAATGGTTGATCCAAATGCGAAGTTAGAAGAAGAACTTATTGTTCGTCCAACTAGTGAGGCAATTATTTGGTCAACATATAAAAATTGGGTGCAGTCCTATAGAGATTTACCTTTACTGATAAATCAATGGGCTAATGTAGTCCGTTGGGAAATGAGAACCAGATTATTTTTGAGAACTGCAGAATTTTTATGGCAAGAAGGGCATACGGCACATGCCACAAAGGCGGAAGCTATTGAAGAATCTGAAAAAATGATGCATCTCTATGCTGATTTTGCCGAAAATTTTATGGCAATTCCAGTAATAAAAGGGTTAAAAACGGAAACAGAGCGTTTTGCAGGTGCGGAAGAAACCTATTGTATTGAAGCTCTAATGCAAGATGGAAAAGCATTACAAGCAGGAACGTCACATTTTCTTGGACAAAATTTTGCCAAAGCATTTGATGTAAAATTTGCTAATCAAGAAGGAAAGCAAGAACACGTTTGGGGAACATCTTGGGGAGTATCTACACGATTAATGGGAGCGTTAGTCATGACTCATTCAGATGATAATGGTTTGGTTTTACCACCAAACTTAGCACCAATTCAAGTAGTTATTGTTCCAATTTTTAAAACGGATGAAGAGTTTGAAGCTATATCTGCTGTAGCTGATGAATTGGTTACTCAACTTAAAAATCTAAACATTTCGGTAAAGTTTGATAATAGAACAACTCAAAAACCTGGATTTAAATTTGCTGAATGGGAATTGAAAGGAGTCCCGGTTCGAATAGCTATTGGTCCAAAGGATTTAGAGAATGGTACGTTTGAAGTGGCAAGACGTGACACTTTGACAAAGGAACTCAAATCGAAAGATGGAATCGTTAATTATATTTCTAATTTGCTTAAACAAATTCAGTTAGATTTATTCAATCGTGCTTTACAATATAGAAATTCACACATAACAGAAGTTAATACTTTTGAAGAATTTAAAGAAGTTTTGGAAAACAAAACAGGTTTTGTATCAGCTCATTGGGATGGTACACGGGAAACGGAAGAAAAAATTAAAGATTTAACTAAAGCAACTATACGTTGTATCCCTTTAAACAATGTTTCGGCAGAAGGTAATTGTGTTTTTTCGGGTCTTAAATCTACTGGAAGAGTTTTGTTTGCTAAAGCGTATTGAAAAAAAACTTTTTTTTTTCAACTTCACTATTGCGAAAATAAAAAATAGTTGTATTTTTGCATCCGCATTGAGAAAGATGGCCCGTTCGTCTATCGGTTAGGACGCATGGTTTTCATCCATGTAAGAGGGGTTCGATTCCCCTACGGGCTACAATTTTAAATAAATAAAAGAAAAAATGGCAAATCACAAGTCAGCTTTAAAGAGAATTAGAAGTAACGAGAAAAGAAGAGTATTAAATAGATACCAACACAAAACTACTCGTAATGCTATAAAAGCATTAAGATTAGCAACAGATAAATCTGACGCTTCTGAAAAATTATCTGCCGTTGTCTCTATGATTGATAAATTAGCTAAGAAAAATATCATTCATGATAATAAAGCAGCTAATTTGAAATCTAAGTTAACTAAACACGTCTCAAAATTATAGGATAACATTTTTCATGTACATACACAAAATGCACTCATTGAGTGCGTTTTTTTATTAGGATAAGTTTGGATAATAGATTAAAATTGAGATTTTAAATTTTCTAACATTTCTTTAGTTATGGGTTTTGATAGAAAACCGATTACAGGATACGTTTTAGCTCGATTTATGTCGTATGGATCTATTGAAGAAGATAGAACAATGAATCGTGTTGAAATAAATATATCCTGATAATATTTATTCATATAACTTTCCAAAAACTCCCAACCGTCCATCACAGGCATGTTTAAGTCCAAAAGCACCAACTTTGGATATACAATTGAGTTGTTGAATTTTCTTTCTTCGAATAGATTATCAAAGTATATAATAGCTTCTTCGCCATTATTGGCAGTAATTATTTCTTTTGCAAAGTCAACCCTTTCAACAACTTTTTTACAAAGCATGAGTGTAATAGGGTCATCATCTACGCAAAGTATTTTATCTAACATATTTAGTTGTTTTTAAAAATAATTGTAAATGTTGTTCCTTTTCCAACAACGCTATCAACAGAAATCGTGCCTCCCATACTTTCTACTTGTGATTTTACTAAATACAATCCTAATCCTTTGCTGTCTGGATAATTGTGAAATCGTTGATATAATCCAAAAATTTTATCTTTATTTTTTTCTAAATCGATTCCAATACCGTTGTCTTTAAATGTGATTATCAAATCATTTTTTTCAACGGTTGTAGCAATACTAATCTTTAACTGTCTATCGGGTTCTCTATATTTAATAGCATTTGTTAGTAAATTTAAAAAAATACTTTCTAAATAAGACTTGTTAATATCTAAAATCGATACACCTTCTAAATCAATTTTCAAAATGGGTTTGCTAAGGCTTATTAAAAAGCTTAATTGATTAAAAACATTTTCAAATACATCTTTGATTAATACTTTCTCTTTTTGGATAGATGGGTTATCTTTAATTATGATAACTTTTACTAAATCATTTATTGTTTCGTTCAGCAAATGTGTTGATTTTGAAAATCCTGAAATAATTTCTTTTAATTCTGTGTCTTCAATGGTAATGTCATCAATTAGATTCAGTAGTCCCGTTAAATTGGACAATGGAGCTCTTAAATTGTGCGAAGTAATATAGGAGAATTGCTTTAAATCTTTATTGTTTTGAGTTAATTCTCTAATAAGTTGTTCACGCTCTTTTTCTTTTTCTTTTTCTTCGGTAATATCTCTTTGTATTGATATCCAATGTGAATGTTCACCGTCCTTGTCAGTCACAGGAATCATGGAGAAGTTAATCCAAAATTCCTCGCCATTTTTTTTGTAGCTTATTATTTCTATAATACAATCTTTATATTCTTGAACGGCAGTTTTTAATTTATCAAATTCTAAAATAGCAGATTTTTCACAAAAAAGTAGC
>JAYVNT010000486.1:0-3109 GCA_043758285.1 Flavobacterium sp. | reverse complement strand
AGGGTTCACTCAAACTAACAAAGTGTTTATAAATAAAAGGCTCTAGACAATAAATTTTACCTTAGATGCAAGACATTTGCAAATAATCTTTAAAAAAGTTTGCAGATGATTCGCGGAAATGACAGCAACCAAGTACAATTATTTAGTACACCCTTTGAACAAGAATTAGATTTCGAAAATCGTTGGGTAAAGTTTTGTAGTATTATACCTTGGAATAAATTAAGTAGTTTTTATTATTCTCGAATGAGTTCAGGTATGGGCGCAGGAGCAACTGATGCTCGTATTGTATTAGGAGCAATTATCATCAAGCATCATGAAACTTTGAGTGATGAAGGAACAATTGATGCTATTAAGGAAAATATTTACATGCAGTATTTTTTAGGCTTACCAAGCTTTAAACCATCGGCTGTATTTGCTCCAAGTTTGTTTGTAGAAATAAGAAAGCGATTAGGTTTAGATTATTGGAATGAGATAAACGACATCATCATTAAACACAATGCTGCGAAGAAAAAAGATGACGATGATTTACCTAAGAACGAAGGGACTATAAACATAGATGCTACAATTGTAGAACAAGATATTCAATACCCTACAGACTTAGGAATACTAAACGAATCGAGAGAAAAGTTAGAGGAATTGATTGATGTTATTTGCAACAAAACAGGTCAAACAAAACCACGTCTTTATAGAATTACCGCTCGTAAACAATACCTAAACGTTGCTAAGAAGAAAAAGAGAACGTATAAAATTATCCGTAAATCAGTTGGTCAACAGCTCAATTATGTAAATAGAAATCTTAAGAAAATAGAGTTTTTATTAACTGATTACACTGCTACTGATTGGATATTTACCAAACATGAACTCAAATATTTGCAGGTTATTAATGAAGTGTATCGTCAGCAAAAACAAATGCACTCAACAAAAACACACAGCACAACTAATCGCATCGTATCCATTCATCAGCCACATGTTCGTCCAATGGTGAGAGGTAAAGCTGGTTCAGATGTAGAGTTTGGCTCTAAAATAGGCGTATGTATTCATAATGGATTAGCTTATCTCGACCATTTAAGTTGGGATAGTTATAATGAAACTGAGGATTTAAAAACGAGCGCAAACAATTACAAAAAACGCAATGGATATTTTCCAGCAAAAATAAATGCTGACCAAATTTATATTACCAGAGATAACAGAGCTTGGTGTAAAGAAAACAACATATTATTAAACGGAAAGCCATTAGGACGACCAACAGAACAAACTAAAGAAAGAATAAAGGAATTAAGACAGGCAGTAAGTGAAAGAAACTGCGTTGAAGGAAAATTTGGTCAGGCAAAGCGATGGTACGGCATGGGTAACATACATGCCAAACTAAAAACAACAAGCGAATCAATGATTGGAGCTATAGTTGTTGTTCTCAACCTAATAAGGTTGGTGCAACAACACGCCTATACTTTTATTAAAATTACAGTAGATAAAATAATAAATACTTTATTAAAGCTATTTTATCCTAAATTTAATACTGGACTTTTTGAGTGAACCCTATTTAATTGTCGGGCAATTTCACGGTCGGGTAATTGAGGTTGAGAAGCCTTTAGGGAGAGAATAGAAGCATCTAAGTCCGCTTGCTCGTTTTCGGAAGGTTGTTTTAAGTGTTCACGTTCACTACTGAAATCCATAAATTCAAATGCTAAAAAATTATGATGTTGCGAAATTTCAGCAACAATAATGTTCTCACTATCATATATAACCTCTGTCGCTCTTGCCTTTAATTGCTTCAAATAGCGGAGACTTTTGTCCTTACAACTTTCGCCAATTGCAAATATGCTGTCTGCAAAATTTGATAAATGTTTGCTCCCTGCGAGGTCGTTTTTAGTGATGGGAAAAATTAAGTTTCTTTTAGGAGTATGAGCTAATGCAAGTATCGAGAGGTTATGCTTAATCTTTAGTTCTTTCAAGCGTTTCATTAATGGCAATGCTTCTTTTGCGGTTTCAGTAGCTTGAGTTTTAAGATAGGTAAGGTTATCAATGATTAATATTTTTGCATCGTATAACACAATATTATTTTCAATGGCTTCAAACAATGCCTTTTCAAAATCAGTAAAATCGGTACAATCAGGATTAATTTCAATACGCAAAAAATTATTATCGAAAATATAATGGTTCGCATAATTTATAGAGTAACGCTTTTCAAATTGCTTATCGCTCATTTCAAAATCGAAATACATGACTACTTGTTTTTCTGCTTCTAATTTAAAACCTCTAATAGCCTCGCCTTTACTAATGGAATTAGCTATTTGAACCGCCAGTATTGATTTCCCTAAATTGGTATCGGCAAATAAAATACTGAGTTCTTCCTCGTGCCAAAATTCAGAAAACAACATCTTAGGAATTGGTCGGCTCTTCGCATCATTGATACATTGATTAACCGAACGCACCAACAAAAGATTATTTACGTCCTCGGTTTGCGTTGCTTGTCTCAGTCCTTTTTGTATGGGGGTATAGTTAATCACAATTTAAAATGGGTTATAAGTAATTCTCGAAAAATTATGACCGTTGGGCCTGCAATGCAAATAAATAGAATGACCGTTAAGTTGTTTATCTAACTTTTCTAATCGTTGCATTTCTTTATCAATACTTTGCCATGCCTCTAAAAACTTAATAGAATTAATACTTTCGTGAATACTGATTAAATTTTTAATTAATAAATTTTGTTTATCAATGTAAAGTTGATTGGCGTTTTCACGCTGTGCATATTTTTTAAGGTCTTTGATTAATCCTTGAATAATGCTTTCAAGAGAGGATACACTTCGTTGAATTTCCATGATTACCTCCCTTCTAAACCATCTTTACAATTTCCTGATAACAACCATTTTTCTAACTCCGATTTTCGGAAATACAACTTCTTTCCTTTCTTAATAAACGGAATCAGTTGCTTTGAGGTATAACCGTAAACCGTTTGCTGTGCTAGGTTTAAGAACATAGCAGTTTCTTGCAACGACATTATTTTATCTTGTGATTGTTGTTGTGAGTTTTGTTCTGTAATAGCAGATTTTACAGACTCTTGAATTAGCTCTTGTAATTCATCTTTTGTGGTAACAATAATTTTTGTCAT
>JAYVNT010000485.1:0-9677 GCA_043758285.1 Flavobacterium sp. | reverse complement strand
CATTCCGCGAGAAAAAGCAATATCTGCACCTTTCGATATATAAGAAGTAGTACCATTTATATCTTCATAAGTGTAACTGTAATTTGGATTATCATAGTCAAAATACCCTAATGAAGTTGTAATCACATCAACACCTAAACTATCTGCCATTTCAGCTGCTTCAACCCAATTGCTTTCTTCAATGGGATTTTCTGTGGCAGCATCTTCTGTAATAAATAAATAATAGTTTGCATCTGGAGCAGTACCAACTAGTTGATTATCAACGAAACCACCCATGGTAGATAGCACTAAAGTGCCGTGTGAATTTCCTGAATAAAAATCAATATTTCTATTTACAAAATTATAACCCCCAAGAATTTGATTGTTATCCCGTAATCTTTGAAAAGGCGAAATTATATTCACATTTGGGAATCCTGCGTCCATAACGGCTATAATTTTTCCTGAACCCGTGAAGTTTTGTTGATGTAATACATTAGCATTCAACATTTGAACTTGATTGCCAGAATTTCCGTAAGCAAAAGTGATATTGGTTTCCAATACCTTAGCCACTTTATTTACACTACTTGTTCTTGAAACACTAATTATTCTGCCCGAAATATTCAAAGTTTTATCAGCAAATTGAATGTGATCAACAAAAGATAATAATGTTAAATTTTGAATATCCGCAATAGTGCCACGAACGTGAACCGCATTAAACCATTTAGATTTGGCCTTAACTTCAATTCCAGAAGTAGCAATAATTTGGTCAACATACGGCTGATAAATTGGAATATCTTTTATATCCAAAGCAATGTTTTGGATAATTCTCCTATCCAAAGAACGCTGCGAAAGCATTTCTAAAGGATTATCAAAATAGAATTGTGCGTTTGGTTTGTCTCGAAAATAGACCCGAGCATCTTCTTGAGAATATCCATAAAAACTTAAAAGAAAAAAGACAATAAAGAATAGTTTTTTCATAGCAGTTAACTTTATAAAATGCTAATTTATGAAATTACGCCTGAACCAACTAATTCATCATCAATATTCCATGCTACAAACTGTCCCTCAGTAATGGCAGATTGCGGTTCGTCGAAAGAAACATATAACCCACTTTCAAATTGAAACAGTGTTGCTTTTTGCAATGGTTGGCGGTAACGAATTCGTGCCATAACATGCATCGTTTCTCCATTTTTTAATCTCAAATCTTCTCGTATCCAATGAATCTCTGAAGGTTGAATCTTCAAGGTTTTCTTAAAAAGTCCAGGATGATTTATGCCTTGACCAGTATAAATTGCATTGGAATTGACATCAGTAGCAATAATAAAAAGTGCTTCTTTGGTTCCGCCAACATTCAATCCTTTTCGTTGTCCGATAGTAAAATAATGTGCACCTTGATGTTTACCCACTATTTTTCCGTTTTCTGGAGAATAAGAAATGGATGTAGATTCAAAAATTAATTGTTCTTCCAATGAATTGAAAGCCGATTTTTCTTGACTGTAAATTGGATTATTGAATTCAATCTCATAAATAAAACCTTCTTTGGGTTGTAATTTTTGTTGTAAAAATTCAGGTAAGCGAACTTTTCCAATGAAACACAATCCTTGTGAATCTTTCTTTTCGGCTGTAACCAAATCTAATTTTGTAGCAATTTTGCGAACTTCTGGTTTGGTTAATTCACCTATAGGAAACAACGATTTTGCTAATTGTTCTTGCGATAATTGACAGAGAAAATAGGATTGATCTTTGTTCTCATCTTTTCCTGCTAAGAGTTGATAAACCGGTTTTCCATCTATTCCTATTTCGCCTTTTCTGCAATAATGCCCTGTTGCAACATAATCCGCGCCAAGGGATAAAGCAATTTTCATAAAAACTTCAAACTTAATTTCGCGATTGCACAATACATCAGGATTTGGAGTTCTCCCTTGTTTGTATTCGTTAAACATATAGTCCACGATTTTTTCTTTGTACTGGTCGCTTAAATCAACGGTTTGGAATGGAATTCCCAATTTTTCTGCCACCAAAAGCGCATCGTTGCTGTCCTCAAGCCACGGACATTCATTAGAAATAGTTACTGAATCATCGTGCCAATTTTTCATAAAAAGCCCAATCACTTCATATCCTTGTTCTTTTAAAAGGTAAGCAGCAACACTCGAATCTACACCACCAGAAAGTCCAACAACAATTCTTTTCATTTGAAAGTTTCTATTGTATTTTGTTGCATATAATAGCTATCCATTTAAAACAAAAAATCTGCGACAAAGTTACCGCAAAAACTGTAAAAATTTTTATTATAATGTCAGTTAAAATAATTCAATCTTAGATAAAACTTATTTACCTACCAAGTTTATCTTTCATTTCTTCATCCAGATTATCTTTAGAATTATATTCTGGTTTGATTTCAATTTTAACATCTGATTGGCTTGGCATAATTGGTTTTTTGAACGGTACATTTTCATAGTTCATGTTAACATCTTTCAATTTTCCTTTTACAAGCATTTTCCACATGCCTACTTTCTTTCCTTTTTTGAAAAGTCCTTTGCCAGCAATTTGATTTTGTTCATCTCTAAAAATGGCTAATCCATCATATTCGCCTTTCTTATAAATAGATTCTTCAAGAACAACTCCGTTTTCCGCAAATCTTTTATAAGGTCCATTTTTAAGTCCCGCTTTATAAGTTGTTGCTTCTGCGATTTTTCCGCTTTTGTAAGACACCTCTTTGATTCCCTCCAACTTTCCATTTATATAGTGTTCTAAAGTCATTATTGCTGATGAGTCTTCGTGATAATATTTCCAATCTCCTTCAAATTGTTTATTTACAACTTTCCCTTCACTTACCTTATTCTTATTTTGATTGTAAAAAATAGTGTAGCATGAATTATCTTTTGAGTTAAATTCCCTTGTTGCTATAACTGTTCCAACTTTTGTATCATCAAAAAATTTGAACATCCCAACTTCCTTTCCATGCTCAAAAGTACCTTCGTATCTTGGTCGTTTAGACTCTTGATAAATGCCCTTCCAAACTCCCTGTTTTTTTCCGTTATGATCTAGTTTATTTATATCTTGAGCGAAACAGATTTTTGTGAAAAGCAATAAAACTAGTATATATTTCATGATGTTTATTTAAAGTAAAACGGAAAAATTTCAATTTTAGTATACAAAAACAGTTCCAAAAAATAAAAAAAATAAATTCTTTTACGAACCCAATTCTAAAGCTCTATCATTAGCGGCTTTCACTGCTTCAACAATTGTTTGCTCTAAATTTCCTTTTTCAAAAACGTGCAAGGCACTTTCTGTAGTTCCTCCTTTTGAAGCTACTTTTTTAATCCATTCTTCATTCGATAAGGAGTAACTATTTTGAATGGCAACTGAACCCATAAAAGTTTGGTTCACCAGTAACTCGGCTTCCGATTCGTTGAAACCTAAATCAACAGCCGCTCTAATCAAAGATTGCATAAAATAAAAAACATATGCTGGTCCACTTCCTGAGATTGCCGTAGCTGCATCAATTAGTTTTTCATTCTCAACATAAACTGATTTTCCAGTAGTGTTTATCAAGTTTTGAATGATGAACAATTCCTTTCTATCTACATTTGTAGAAGCTGTAAAAACAGTCATTCCCATTCCAATTTGTGTTGGAATATTTGGCATCGAACGCACAATTTTTGAACAAGAAAGTTGAGAAGAAAGTTTGGTTAACGTTATTCCCGCCATCACTGAAAAGATAATCTGACTGTCTTTCAAATAAGGCTTTAAAGTCATCGCTAATGTGCCGAAATCCTGAGGTTTTACAGCCAAAATAACAATGTCAAAATCGCTTATTTTTTCAGTTAGTAAGTGCGAAAAATTAATTTTTGGGATACTACTTTCAGGTGTCGAAAAATTCTCGTTTCTAACCAAAACAAAAATGTCTTCTGATTTGATGAATCGTGAACTGATAAAACTATTGGCATAGGTTTTACCCATATTTCCATAACCTACAATTAGAACTTTCATAACTTTCTATAATTAAAAAACGCTGCTAGCGGGTAGGTTTTTAAACACCAATTTGAGAATTTAACAATCAAATATTATTTCTTTTTATTTTGCAATTGCTTTTGATTTTCAGCTTGTTCCATCATTTCTCGCATCTTCTTTTGGAATTTACCTTCACTTTTTGGCTTGGTTTTGTTTTCCTGAATTTGAGCATGAATTTTATCACTATTGATAAAATATTTCTTGATAACCAACATGATACAAATGGTAATCAAGTTAGAAATAAAGTTATACAAACTCAATCCTGATCCATAACTATTGAAGAAAATTAACATCATTACCGGTGAAACATAAATCATAACTTTCATGATTTTTGCCATGTCAGGCATTCCTTCTTGCTGTGGTTGTGCCATAGCTTGATCTCCAGAAGTCATTTTCATATAAAAGAAAATCGCAATCGCCGCCAATATCGGGAACAAACTGATATGATCGCCATACAAAGGTATAGTAAAAGGCAATTTTATTATTTGGTCGAATGAAGATAAATCGTCTGCCCAAAGAAACCCTTTTTGTCTTAACTCAAATGCCGATGGAAAGAACTGAAACGAGGCGTACATGAACGGAAGTTGTATCAATGCAGGAATACAACCCGCCATTGGATTTACCCCTGCTTTGTTGTATAACTTCATTGTTTCCTGTTGTTTTTTCATTGGGTCTTTTTTGAATTTTTCTCCAATTTCAGTAATTTCAGGACGCAAAACTTTCATTTTCGCTTGTGACAAAAATGATTTAAATGTGATAGGTGACATTGCAATTTTTATCAAAATTGTAAAGACAATAATCGCTATTCCAAATCCCATAAACGAACTTAAAAATCCGAATAATGGAATAAAAATGAACTTATTTATCCAACCAAAAATTCCCCAACCTAGTGGGATAATTTTGTCCATTCCGCGATCATAGCTCTTTAAAGTTTTATAATCCGTTGGTCCAAAATACCAATTCATTTTATAATCTAGTTCTCCATTTTTAGCAAAAAGAGGTACGTTGGCTCTAAAATGTTTGGTAAAAACAGTATCAACTTTTGCATCATTCATCAAGTTAATTGAATGCAGTTTTGATGTTTCAAAAGGTGTTTTTGTTAATAAAATAGTTGAGAAAAAGTGCTGTTTGTAAGCAATGAAAGTAACTTTTGTTGGTGTTTCTTCCTTTTCTTTTCCTTGTCCGACATAGTTATCTTTTCCATCTTCATATTCATATCGAATATCTGCATAACGGTTTTCATAAGCAATACTTTTTTCATTTCGAAAGGTTTTCAAATCCCATTGTAAATCGATTGGTTTATCAGTATTTAAAACGGTATTTAATCCTTGTGAACGAATGTCAAAATCAATTAAATATTTTTTTGGCGCCAATACATATTTGTATTCCAAATACTCATTTGCCCCAGCTTTCAACTTCATCGAAAGGATTTGGTTTGCGCCTACTTTTGTTAAAGTTGGTTCAAAAAACAAGTCTTTTGTGTTTAAGACTCTGTTATCTTTAGTCTGTAATTGAAGATTGAAACTCGCATTATTATCCTTAATTAATTCAACTAATTGTCCTGAATTCTTTTTGAATTTTTCAAAATTCTTTAATGTAGCTTTAACAATATAACCGCCTTTGTTGGCAATTTTCAAGCTTACAAATTCATTTTCTAAAGTGGTGAAATTTTCATTAGCCGAAGGTAAAGTTGAAGAATAGGCAAAGCTACCTAATGTTCCTTGCAATTTTTTGATTTTAACCGAATCGGTAACCGCTGAATCTAAAGCAATAACTGCTGCTTCTTTCTCTGGTGTTATTACTTTTGCTTTTTGAATGCTGTCTTTAGTGGCTCTCGCTTTTTCAAGTTTTTCGTTTTGAGAAGTTTTTTGTCCATTGTACATCATCCAAACGATGATAACGAATATCAAACCAAAGCCAATAATTGTATTAAAATCAAATTTCTTTTCTTCCATTTTTATTTTTGTTCTGTACTGACAAGTCCTAACTTATAGTACAAATAATATTATTTTTTATGTTTTACCATTGCGGCCACAAAGCTAACAAAAATTGGGTGTGGATTCGCAACTGTACTCTTATATTCCGGATGGTATTGAACGCCTATAAAAAACGGATGGTTTTCCAATTCAATAATCTCTACCAAACCTGTTTTCGGATTTATTCCTGAGCAAGTTAATCCTGCTTTTTCTAATTTTTTTCTATATTCATTATTAAATTCATAACGATGACGATGACGTTCTTCAATTTGAGATTTATCATAAATTTTATGTGCCAAAGTTCCAGCTGTAATATCACATTTCCATGACCCAAGACGCATTGTTCCTCCTTTATCGGTAATGTTTTTCTGCTCTTCCATGATGGAAATTACTGGATTTTTTGTTTCCTCATTCATCTCGGTTGAATTAGCATCTTTTAATCCAACTATATTTCTGGAATATTCAATAACTGCCATTTGCATTCCCAAACAAATTCCGAAAAACGGAATGTTATTTTCACGCGCATAACGAACGGTATCAATCTTACCTTCAATTCCACGACCACCAAAACCTGGCGCAACGAGTATTCCATCCAGATCTTGCAATTGTTCCTCTGCCGTTTTAGAGTCTAAATATTCGGAATGAATAGAAATCACATTCACTTTAGTTTGATTAGCTGCGCCAGCATGAATAAAGGATTCTAAAATTGATTTATAGGAATCTTGTAACTCAACGTATTTTCCAACCAAACCTACATTTACTGTTTGTTTCGGATGTTTTAATCGATGCAAGAAAGTATTCCAGTTTCTTAAATCCGGTGCTGCTTTTTTGGGTAAGTTTAACTTTTTCAATGTCACAACGTCTAAACCTTCTTCGAGCATTAAATTAGGAACTTCATAAATGGTTGAAGCGTCTATAGATTGGATGACCGCTTCTCGTTTTACATTACAAAATAAAGCTATCTTCTGTCTCAAATCATCAGACAAATCGCGGTCGGTTCTACATACTAAAATATCAGCTTTGATACCGCTTTCCATCAAAGTTTTAACGGAATGCTGTGTTGGTTTTGTTTTCAATTCGCCTGCAGCAGCAAGATAAGGAACCAATGTCAAATGAATTACAATGCCATTATTTTCTCCTAATTCCCAAACCAATTGACGAACCGATTCGATATAAGGCAACGACTCAATATCTCCGACAGTTCCACCAATTTCAGTAATCACTATATCAAAATCGCCTGACTTCCCAAGCAATTGCATGCGTTCTTTAATTTCGTTGGTAATATGAGGAACAACTTGAACCGTTTTTCCGAGAAATTCTCCTCTTCGTTCTTTTTCAATTACAGAAAGATACACTCTTCCTGTGGTAACATTATTGGCCTGTGATGTAGGAACATTTAAAAATCGTTCGTAATGCCCCAAATCCAAATCAGTTTCTGCGCCATCATCCGTGACAAAACATTCTCCGTGTTCGTAAGGATTTAAAGTTCCTGGATCAACATTAATGTAAGGGTCAAATTTTTGGATGGTTGTTCGATAACCTCTTGCCTGTAGTAACTTGGCGAGAGATGCTGCGATGATTCCTTTTCCCAAAGAAGAAGTCACACCACCAGTAACAAAAATATATTTTGTTTGATCCATTTGCTGTTTGTTGTAGTTGTGTTGTTGTAAAAAACGATGCAAAAATACGATTATAATTCGATTGTTAGACTTCTAATTTACTTTGGGATATTGCTTTTTGATATTGCGAACTAATTCTTCCAAACCATTTAATTTAAGTTCGTATACGAGTTGCAATTGTTCGCCAAGTTGTCCTTTTGGAAAACCTTTATTACTGTACCAAACTACATAATAATCAGGCAAATCAATAAGATAATATCCTTCATATTTGCCGAAAGGCATTTTAGTATGGGCGAGTTTGATAAGAAGTTTTTGTTGTTCGTTCATTTTTATTTAAGCTCAAACAGCATAAATTTTTACGCACAGTTCGTAAGATTTACTTCCAATTAAAAGTAATAACCTTTTTGATATCCGGATGAAGACTAAAATGAACAGGGCAAGTCATTGCTGTTTTCTCTAAAATGGTTTTAATCTTTTTATCTTCAGCGAGGTTCATTTGAAAATTAATATGTATCTCAGAAATCCTTCTTGGCTCAGTTGCCATAACTTTGATTACTTCGGCAGTTGTTCCTTTTAATTCTAACTCCATGCTTGTAGCTTTAATTGCCATTGTAGTAATTATACAAGTTGCCAAAGAATTAGCCACCATATCGGTTGGCGAAAATGCTTCTCCTTTACCGTGATTATCTGTTGGCGCATCAGTCAGAATTTCTGTGCCCGATTGCAAGTGCATGGATGAAGTTCTTAATTCTCCTAAATATCTAACGATTGATGTGGTCATTATAATGCTTCTTTTATGGTTAAATCGGTGTCATAATACAAGATGTAAATTCCGTTATTGGAATAACCATAGGTTGCATTTTGAACATAATCAAATTTGTTTTCTATTTGTTCTGATGGCGAAACCTGAACTGTTTCTTCAAAAGTTTTATCCTGCGACAAGCGAAGTAAGGTATCAAACGTTACATCAAAGCCTCGAATAGCATATTGATTGGGTATAATTTTATTAAGTTTTTTATATTTCGCATCAAATTGATTTGCCACATCTGTTTCGTTAGGTCTGGAAAGCGATGGGTATAACAATTTTAATTTGGTCAATCGGGTCAATGCTATTTCTTCAAAATCAAAAGTTTCGTTTGGTTCCAATATTACCAATTGCACTTGATAATCTTTCTGAGCATTCAACATGGCTGATGTTGTGGCTAAAATCATTCCTGTTCTTTCTGAAGCCAAAACTACATAATTGAGTTTGTCTTTTTGAAACAACAATCGCAAACTATCGACAGCCACATTTCCTTTAGTGCTCAAACCTGCTAACTTAACATCGGGTTGCATCTCTTTAATATACTGACTTACACTTCCCTTTTTACTATCAATCACCGCAATAATATTGCCATTTTTAGCTCTCATAAAATCAAAAATAGAGCTGCGCAAAAGCGTTTCGGACGGCATCGATTGGTATAAATTGGTGAACTTTTTTCCATCGTCTTTTGATAATGGCGAAATCACTGGAGTTTTAGATGGTTCAAGCATTTCTATGAGATTTTCAACATTTGATTGGTAAAATGGTCCAATAATAGCATCCATCGTCTGAAGATTATTCTGTGCAATCAAAGTGACAATATTTGATGAGTTTTTAGTTTCTTGAGAATCTAAAATCTTGATATCAACATTCATTCCCAAAACCTTGGCAGAATCTATCGCCATCAAAGCACCTGAATAAAAATCTAACGTCATGTTTAAAAACTTATCTTTTTTCAAACGTGCTTGCGTTGAATTTACAGTATCACTTTCAATTTTTGTGATATTAAAAGGCAAAAGTAATGCGAGTTGTTTTCTCGCATTAGTGTTGATTGAATTCAGTAAATTTCCCTGTTCCTTTTTGACAGGTTCTTTCTGCTGTCCTTTGGGCACACGAAGTATCATCCCAAGTTTAACACCTTTTTTCAATTCGGGATTGAGTGAAATTAACTCTTGCTCTGACATTCTATAATCATTAGCAATACTTTCAATAGTTTCTTTTGGTTTGACCACATATTCTTCTAAATATTTTTTGGTGCTTGAAGTAGCCGCTGTCGCTTTTTCAACA
>JAYVNT010000484.1:0-3133 GCA_043758285.1 Flavobacterium sp. | reverse complement strand
TTGGTTTTTGGCGGAAAAGAAAAGACCTATCAATCTTGGTATGGCGTTGATGGCGAAACATTGAACAACGATAGAACCTTCAATGCAGCGGGAATGTACACCGATGCTTTTGGCAATACAAGATTTTACGACAATCAAACCGATAATTACCAACAAGACCATTTTCAATTGCATTGGAATGAAAAAGTTTCAAAAAATTGGAGTACCAATGTGGCGTTGCATTACACCAAAGGCAAAGGCTATTATGAAGAATATCAAAACGCTCAAGCATTTGCCGATTATGGTTTGACACCAATTGACGTTAACGGAACCATCATCAACACTACCGATTTAATCCGTCAAAAGTGGTTAGATAATGATTTCTATGGCACCACTTTTTCTACTAATTATAAAAAGGATAAATTAGATTTGATTATTGGTGGCGGTTGGAATAAATATGAAGGCAAGCATTTTGGAAAAGTTATTTGGGCACGATTTGCTTCAACCAGTGAACTTGGAGACCATTATTATGATGACTTTGCTACAAAAACTGATGGTAATATTTTTGCAAAAGCCAATTATCAGTTAACGGATAAATTGAGTTTGTATGGCGATTTGCAATACAGAACCGTCAACTATAAAGCCGATGGCGTGCAACCTACAGTTGTTGATGACACGTTTAATTTCTTTAATCCAAAGGCAGGTTTGAATTATAGTTTTAATAAAAACAACACGGCATATTTTTCGTATGCCAAAGCCAATCGGGAACCTAACAGAACCGATTATGAAGGTGGAAATGTTAAACCCGAAAAGTTAGACGACTACGAATTAGGTTGGCGTTATGTTTCAGAGAAAACAAAAGTAAACACCAATATTTATTTTATGAATTACAAAGACCAGTTGATTTTAACTGGAAATTTGGATAATGTGGGCAATCCAATTCGTTCCAATAGTGATAAAAGCTATCGTTTGGGTTTAGAAGTTGACGCTACTTTTGAGTTATCAAAACAATTTATCATTCGTCCAAATTTCACGTTAAGTCAAAACAAAAATGTGGATTTGAATGTTTCCGAAAACAATTATGGCACAACAGCTATTGCTTATTCACCATCAGTTATTGCTGGAAACATTTTGGTATATAAACCATTGAAGAGTCTTCAGATTTCTTGGTTATCAAAGTTCGTTGGCGAGCAATACTTGAATAATATCGAATTGCCTTCGGCAAAACTTCAGGATTATTTTGTCAACGATTTGAATATTGCTTATGAAATTAAACCAAAATCTGTTTTCAAATCGATTGTTTTGACTGGTTTAGTCAATAATATTTTGGGTAAAAAGTATGTTTCAAATGGTTATATGTATGATGTGTATCCCTATTATTATCCTCAGGCAGGAATTAATTTTTTGGCTGGAGCAACACTTAGGTTTTAAAACTAAAAAGTCTCGATAAATCGGGACTTTTTTATTAATTAGTAACTGTCAAATTATCGCCATTTAATTCAACATGATAAGGTTTCATTGGATATTGTTGTCCGGTACTTTGTCCAGAAAACAAACTGTAAGTGCTGTTGTCACAACTACATTTGGCATCGACACCCATAACCGTCATTGCGGTGGCACAGGTAGTATAAGGTGTATTTGGGCAAGCTAAATCATATGCAACATAGGAATTTCCTGCATTGAAAACCACAACACCTCTAATGCCTTGTGAGTAATCTACAAATGAATTAATAGGATTCTTCAAATTACTATATAGAGGCAAAGCCAAATTTAGTTGCATATAAACCATATAGTTAGCTGGAAGATTCGGGTTGCGATAATTTACAGTACCAGCATTACAACCAGCAATTAAAAACGAAACCACCAAGAGAACGAAAATCTTTTTCATAATAAATTATTTGAAATACTATAGCAAAACAAATTTAAATTAATTAACTTTGACAAGCGTTGTTAAACGTAAGCAAATTTAAAATAATATCAAAATAGTATCTTTGAAAAAAGAAATCCCGTTGCGATGGGATTTTTTCTATTTATATAAAAGAGGAGAACATGAGCACAGTATCGTATTACACAGCAGAAGGATTAAAAAAATTAAGAGAAGAATTAGACCATTTAAAAAGTGTCATGCGTCCAAAAGCATCACAAGATATTGCAGAAGCAAGAGATAAAGGCGACTTATCTGAAAATGCAGAATATGACGCGGCTAAAGAAGCACAAGGGATGCTCGAAATGAGAATTGCCAAGCTAGAAGAAGTGCATTCAAACGCTAGATTAATTGACGAAACACATCTTGATGTTTCTAAAGTTTTAGTTTTATCGAATGTAAAAATTAAAAACCAGGCTAACGGAATGGAGTTAAAATACACCTTGGTTGCCGAAAGCGAAGCCGATTTAAAAACGGGTAAAATATCGGTTACTTCGCCAATTGGTAAAGGATTATTAGGAAAATCTGTTGGGCAAGTTGCAGAAATTACGGTTCCAAACGGGAAATTAAACTTTGAAGTTTTAGAGATTTCAAGAGACTAAGGATGAGCAGCATTTTCACCAAAATAGTTAACGGAGAAATACCCTGTTATAAAATTGCCGAAGATGAAAATTACTTGGCTTTTTTAGATGTAAATCCAAACGCCAAAGGACACACCCTTTGTATCCCGAAACAGGAAATCAACAAGATTTTTGATATGGAGGAAGCGTTGTATTTAGGACTGATGAAATTCTCCAGAAAAGTTGCAAAAGCTGTCGAAAAAACAGTTCCATGCAAGCGTATTGGTGTAGCAGTAATTGGGCTGGAAGTTCCGCATACGCACGTTCATTTGATTCCGTTACACGACATGGACGACATGCGTTTTCAAAGAAAAGTGACGCTTACCAAAGAAGAATTTGAAAATTTGGCTTCCGATATTCGGGCTAATTTCTAATTAAAAATCAAGCAACTTATTTGCCGTAAATTACAAAATTTCATAAAGAAAAACCGTCCCAATTAAGGAACGGTTTAATTAGAATAAGTAATATAACGGTATTATTTTTTTAACAAATCTCTAATTTGCGTAAGCAATTGTTCTTGTGTTGGTCCAGCTGGAGCAGCAGGTGCGGCTTCTTCTTTCTTTTTTGCTTTTTCGGCAGCTCTAAGTACAATAAAGATGAATAATGCAAT
>JAYVNT010000483.1:0-3145 GCA_043758285.1 Flavobacterium sp. | reverse complement strand
CCCTTTTTACATCTTTTACAATTAATGGGATTTCCTTTTCAATTTCATTTTTTTCTAGATAAGCTGCAAGAAAAGTTTCTTTAATTTCTTCAAGTCCTGTACTTGTTACAGAATTTGCATCATTACTTTTAATTTCGCCTTCTAATTTTTTTGGAATAAAATAAACAGGTTCTTCATCAGGTGATGGTATACTCTGATTAGGAATTGTTTGTGTTGGTAAAGTTGAATTACCGAAGCCAGATATTTTCTTTCGGTCATACAAACCTGTTCCTGGAATTCCTGTATTCAAATATGCACCTGTCTTTCCAAGATTTACATTAAAGCCTTTGATACCAATTGTTGTACTTACGCCTTTTGCACTAAAGTTTAAATAAACTCCCGGAAAAAGCTTTTGTCTTCTTCTAAATTTTAGTCCCATATTTTATGATTATAGTGTCTGTATAAAATTACAGCCAACGTTTAAGGCTTGCCGCATGGCTGGAATTGTTGCTGTGTCTGCCCGGCAACTGAAGCCGATTGAAAAACTGATGTAGAAGTTAACGACTAAAAGCCAAATAGAATTCGGTCAAGCCCGATATTAGCTGATAGTAGTACAACTGCTGATTGTTATTCCGTCCGCCAGCCTTGCGGCAAACCTTTTGTTGGCAGATGTTTTGGCTAAGGACATTGATATTTGAATTTATAAAACCCGCCTAAATCAATAATTCTTCCGTTCGAATCTGATTGATAAATGATATCTCCTGATTGATTAATGTCATTGAGATTTGAAGACTTCAATAAGTCTTTTGATTGTTTACCAAAATATAAGCTGCCAAGTAAGAAAAACGAATTTTTGTCATATAGAATGCTGCCGTCATAGAAAGGTGAGTTATAACCTAATAAATTTTGGTTTGGCAAATTGTAATATTGGAAAATTACTTTTTTTCTTGAAACATTTGGGTCGTTAGTATATACAGATGTCAAATTCCCATTTTGCCAAGTTAGATAATACTGAGTGTAGCCATTTATTTGTCCATTGTTTCCATAAGGCTGTTTATATGAAATTAAATAGCCGTCACCATCATACTGATATTCCTCATTAGCATACTTTGTCCTTGTTACTCTATGTTGATTATTTAAGTAATAAACTTGGCCAATATCAACGCCATTGATGTCTTTGGCTTTTAATACAATACTATCATTGTAGTAGGTATATTCTGAATTATTTAAACTCTGTCCTGTTACTGTTTTTATTTTACCATCAGAATTGTAAGTTAAAGTAGCTGTCGTCTGGTAAGTTGGACTTCCATACGGATGATAGTCTAAGACTTCTACAATTCTGTTACAACTATTTTCAGTTGAATCTGGTGTACTGTTTTTTGAGCAAGAGATAAATAAAATCAAAAGAAGTGCAGGGATTAAATATTTCATTTAATAAAGGTTTATTGATTAATTTATAATTGTTGTTTTCAATCTACTTGAAATTTAAAAAAGGTTATGTAAAATATCTGCCAACGATTGGGTATTGCTGCAGGCAGGGAATTCATGGCTGTGTCCGACCCCAACCGCTGATGAATAAAGATATAAAAGTAAAAGGTAACAAACAAAAGCCCAGCAAAGCTTGTCCTGCCCAAACCGAAGCTGATAGCGAGCCGCAGACTAAGATAACAACGTCATGCCCTGCTTGCAGCAATACCTTTGTTGTACGCCGTTTTAGTGTCCTACAGTTTGATTGATAGTTGTAGTTGTCCACCGAAACCAAGTTCAACAATTTTTTGCAATGTCGAAATACGAACATCTTTGATGTTATTTTCAACTCTTGAAATGTATGCTTTGTTTGTACCACACTTGTCTGCAAGTTGCTCTTGTGTCAAACCTTGCTCAAGTCTCGCCTCGTGAATTAAAGCACCGAGTTTAAATGCTTCAAAACCTTTTTCTAATTTGTCCCGTTTTGCAGAACCAATTTTTCCATAATGTTTGTCCTTAAATTCGGCAAGTGTTTTAATATTTTTATTTGCTTTCATAATATTCATTTTTAATTTTTAAAGCCTTTTCTATTTCTTGTCTCGGTGTCTTTTGAGTTTTCTTTTGAAAGCCGTTTGCAAGAACAACTAAACTCCCTTCATCAAAAAAACAAAATATTCTAAAAATGTCGCTACCACTTTGAACTCTGATTTCAAACAGTTTGTCTGTTCCTTCTAAATGTTTCAGGTAAGTTTCTGGAACTTTATCTATCAGTTCTATCAAATCAAAAGTCCAAACTATTTTATCTTTTACTTTTGGGCGTTGTTTTGCAAAGAAATCAGCAAAGTAGTCTTTGTAAAAAATAATTGTCCGTATTTTTTGATTTGCTTCCAAGTATCAAAGATACAAAAGTTGTCCAAATGTACAACAGTTTTTTACCTCCTATTTTGAAGTGACAAGTCAGAATGGTGGTCGAAAAAAATGGCGTACAACGTTCGAGTATTGCTGCAGTTGGGGAATTGACCAACTGTCAGCCCGGAACTGAAGCTAAATTAATAACTAAAAGCCGAAGTTAACCTACAAAAGCCCAACAGAATTCCTTCTGCTGAAACCGCAGCACAAACGCCAACGACAGCCAAAGTTTCAATGTCCTGCCAGCCTTGTGGCAATACTTTTGTTAGCCGCAGTACATTCTATCAGGGTGATTGCCTTGTAGAAATGAATAAAATTGCTGATAAAAGTATAGACTTAATAATAACAGACTTGCCTTATGGCACAACAAAAAACAAGTGGAATATTATAATACCTTTTGAGCCAATGTGGGAGCAGTATAAAAGAGTTGCTAAAAAGGATGCAGCAATACTTCTTTTCGGTTCAGGTTTATTTCTTTATCAACTGGCTTTGTCAAATCCAAAAATGTTTAAGTATGAAATTATTTGGCATAAATCTAAAAGCGGAAGTTCCTTTACGGCTAAGTATAGACCTGTACAAAAGCACGAAAATATATTAGTGTTTGGGAATGGGAAAGTAAAATACAATCCGCAGTTAGAAGAATTCCGTCCGCCGAAACCAAAGCTTGGATATGCACTGCTGATGATTGCTGCAACGTCAAGCCCCAATTGCACAAAACCTTTTGTTACCAGCTTGTGCCAACTACGCTATGTTCTTCAAGTCGGTCAGTTGTCCAGCCGAAAACTGTAAG
>JAYVNT010000482.1:0-3148 GCA_043758285.1 Flavobacterium sp. | reverse complement strand
CTAGTGGATAAAACGGACTAAGAAAAATGATTTATTGACCATAAAAAACAAACGTTTACTTTTAATAAAAAAGTTGCGTTAGAAACTAGAATCCGCCTTTTTGACAACCATCGCTCTTAATAAAAATTATGACTGACCTTTTTCATAAAATACTTGTTTATTTACACGAGACAAATTCTTTGCATCAAGACAAAGACATATCTCAATTTTTAAAAGATTATTTAGGCAACAATCAGTATGACTCATTTGAACTGCAAAAAATAGCAAAGACTATTAATCAATTAAACGCTTCAAGTTTTATTCGACACTTTCCCGTTCCTATTTTAGGCGAACAGGGCAATGGTAGTATGACAAATACATTAGACGAACATAAAATAATACTAAAGCTCGAACTTATTGGCTACAATTACATTTCAGACAAAATAACTCAAGAAAAGCAAGAAAAGCTATTAGAAAGACAGACTGCAATAAACGAACAAAGTGGACAGTCTGTAATTAAGACAAATGACTTTTCTGTAAAAAATAGTACCAAAACTAATAAACTTTTTTGGCTGACTTTTGCCGTTGCATTATTAAGTGCCATAGGGACAATTGCTGGTGTTATTTTAAGTTACCAACAACAAAAACTAGGACAAGACCAATTATTGCAAAACAAAGCGACAGACAACCTACAAACGCAACTAAAATCATTAAAGCGTTCTCTTTTTCTTCAACAAAAATCAATAGACTCTTTATATGGTATTTTAAACGACCGAAAAAAGTAACTTTATTATGACTTGACATAGCACATACAGCCAACAAAAGGTTTTGCGTCATGGCGGTTTGACGGAATAAAACTCAACAGCAAATCGCTATTTAGCTTTAGTTCCATCAGACGGAACGCTTTTGGGCTTTTGTTTAAAATTTGAACATTTAATTTTCAATTTATCTTTAGTTATCGGCTTGACGTTAAAAATACCGCCACGAACGCAAAGCCTCAAACGTTGGCAGCAACTTTATCGCGGTTTCCAAAATCTAACGCAACTTTTAGACTTTTAAAAAAGTTTAAAATTGCACATGAAAACACAATATAATCGTATAGATTTAGGAGAGCGAATTACCATTGAAAAATCGTTTGCATTAGGCAAGTCCCAAGAGCAAATCGCTTTAGCCATTGGCTTCAATAAATCATCGGTTTACCATGAAATAAAGCGATGTGTCAAAAATAAATACACTGCCCTTCTAGCTCATCATTCTGCGGTCAGTAATTCTTCTAATCGCAAATATGGAAAGTGTAAAATAGATGCCAAAACTCCTTTAGGAAAGATAGTATTTTCTAAGCTTGATTTACATTGGTCACCGGAACAAATACATCTATATTTAAAGAAAGAATATCCCCTTAATTCCGCTATGCAAATAAGTATGGAAAGCATCTATTTTTACATCTACATTCATGCAAAACCTGAGTTAAAAAAGATATTAATTAGTCAATTACGACAGAAGAGAAATTGCCGTGGAAACGTACGCCGTGGAGTGGATAAACGGACTACTATTAAAGATCCTGTAAGGATTGATGAACGTCCTGAAGAGGTAAAAGGAAGGCTTATACCAGGACATTGGGAAGGAGACCTTATAATGGGTAAAGACCACGCCAGTGCTATCGGTACGCTTAATGAGCGCAGCAGTAGAGCCGTTATTATTGTACACCTAAAAGCTAAGGATGCAACCGCTGTAAGGAAGGCTTTTGAAAAAGAATTTAAAAGCATTCCTGCACAAATGAAAAAGAGCCTTACCTACGACAATGGTTCTGAGATGGCACAACATAAACTCTTTACAAAGAATACACATATTGATGTCTTTTTTGCTCATCCATACAGCCCATGGGAGAGACCCACAAATGAAAACAGCAATGGACTTATCAGGGATTATTTTCCGAAGGGTACTGACTTTAATACCATCAGCAAAAAACGATTAAAAGAAGTACAAAATGAGTTAAATGAACGTCCAAGAAAAGTGCTAGATATGTGCACGCCAAAAGAAGTTTTTGAGCAATATGTTTTGAGTGGTTTGTGATACAATAATCCTACTACTGCACTTCACCGAATTATAAAAAAAATAGCTTTATCCACAGGGACGAGCGGGCAGCCTAACAGCTGCAAAGCGACGTCGCTAGTGGATAAAACGGGCTAAGAAAAATGATTTTTTAATTGCAAAAAACAAACACCTACTTTTAATAAAAAAGTTGCGTTAGAAACTAGAATCCGCCTATGAGACAGTTCACGATAATAATATTGACAACTTTAATTTTTAGTTCTTGCGACTGTATTCAACAGGCTACAGGAGTTGTGTTTGACAGACAAACCAAAGAACCTATTGACAAAGTTGCGTTAGGAAAATATGAAAAGGAAGACCCAAATAATTCTTATTCAAAAAGACGGCTTACCGACAAAAATGGGTTGTTTGATTATCATAGCACATCAGGTGGTTTAAGTGGTTGCCCAGATTTGATTTTATATTTTAGCAAAAGCGGTTATAAAACAACAAAAATGGTTTTTGCATCATATACAAACAATGACACCGTTTATCTTGACAAAGTTCCGTTCAACAGAGACTCTTCAATTTCTATAACCAAATTCAATTTTGACAAACTAATTGACAGTTGCATTTTGTTGTTGCAGACCAGAGAATTAAAAGACATTTCAGACGAACAACATATTCAAATTATGATGTGCTTAAACACAATTGGAATGCGAAGTTTAAAAGGTGGACGCTTTGACCAATTATTGAAAGTTTCAGATGACAAAAAATATACACAAGACATCATCAAAGTTTACAAAGAATGGTCACCAAACAGAGGAATGGGATTTTATTTTCATAAACTGAAAATGGAACTTTATGGCACACCAAGTCCTTACGCAGTTTACAAGGTGACAGAATAAAAGCTGCTGCCAACTGACTTGTCCTGATATAGGTTGTCAAAAAAACAACTAAAATGGACATAAGACAACAAGCGATCACCGAGTATTTAACCCAAGGCGTTGGATACCGCCAACTGGCAAAGAAGTATGGTGTAAGCCGAACAACGATCAACAAATGGGTGATGATTCACCAGGGTATTCACAACCTGGCGCCTACCGAAAAGCAGCAAAAATATTATCTTTCAGGTATG
>JAYVNT010000481.1:0-3149 GCA_043758285.1 Flavobacterium sp. | reverse complement strand
AGAAAATGCCGGTGGCTTTATTACAGGAAGTAGATGAAGCCATCATTTCACAAGCCTATCCCATTTTTGAAGTGGTGGATGAAAAATTATTACTGCCTGAATATTTGATGATGTGGTTTACAAGAACAGAGTTTGACCGTGAAGCTTGTTTCTATGCAATAGGTGGAGTACGTGGAAGTTTAGAATGGGAAGATTTTTTAGCCATGCAACTACCAATCCCTTCCATTACCAAACAAAAAGAAATAGTAGCCGAATACAATACCATACAAAACCGCATTACCCTCAACAAACAACTCATTAAAAAATTAGAAGAAACCGCACAAGCTATTTATAAAAACTGGTTTGTTGATTTTGAATTTCCGGATGAAAATGGGAAGCCTTATAAAGCCAATCATGGTGAATCGATGGAGAGTGGATTGGGGGGAATACCGAAAGAGTGGGGAGTTGGAATTCTTTCAGATGTAACTAAAATTATTATGGGTCAATCTCCTGATGGTGAATCTTATAATACTGATAAAATAGGAACAGTATTAATTAACGGACCAGTTGAATTTGGAGAATACTTTACCAATCAAACAAAATGGACAAAAACAGTTACAAAATTATCAGAGATTGGAGATTTAATCATTTGTGTAAGAGGAAGCACAACCGGAAGATATGTAAAAAGTGATGGTAGATATTGTCTTGGACGTGGTGTGTGCAGTTTCAGAGCAAAGAAATCACAGGCTTTTGTAGACTATCTTTATAAGAACAATTTAAACAAATTGCTTTCATATACTACAGGTTCAACTTTCCCAAATTGGGATGGACAAACTCTTTCAAGATATCCTGTCACAATTCCTGATTCCAATTTGATTAATTTGTTTGAGTCTAAAATAAAACTTTTTACAAAACATATAGAGTTATTGAGTATTGAAATTATAAAACTGGATGAATTACAAAACCTTCTTCTTTCCAAACTTGCAACTATAGAAAATTAAAAAACAAAATAAATCAAAATGAAAATTGGTAAAGTAAGAATCAAAAACTATCGTAGTATAAAAGACAGCGGTGAAATTTTATTCACAGATAAGTTTTTCGTTTTGGCAGGGCAAAATGAATCAGGCAAAAGTTCAGTGCTTGAAGCATTGGATTCTTTTGAACAAAAAACTTCAGAGAAAGATAATTTAAACTTTGAATTAGAGAATGATGGAAATTTTTTACAAGAAATATCCGTTACCTATTCTGACTTAGAAGATGAGTTTTATAAAAACATCTTGGCTGAAATTTTTGATTTCGTTAAGAAAGAAAATAAAGAACAGGAAAACCTTGAATTAAATTCTGTTTTCAATGAAGGACTAATAAATAAGATTCAAGAATTCACCATCACTAGAACTTTTGATTTTAGCAAGGAGAAAATACTTGTAACAACTCAATTAGATAAAAGCACATTGGGGAAGCTAACAGGTTGCATTAAAATTTTTGAAATAGAAGCAGCAGATGAACAAGGCAATCCTATGAAAACAAAAAAATCATATTTAGATACAGCAATGTATGCCCCTGACTTGGCAGAGGCTTTATGGAGTAATACGTTGAAAATTTTACTCTTTAATGACTTCACAACTTTACTTCCTGATAAAATATTACTTGATGATATAGAAAACAAAGACGCGGAAGGTTACGAAGCAGTTCAAAATATAGGACGACTATTAAAAACTAATTTTGTAAAAATTTCAAATAAAAATACTCCACAAAAAATTTCAACAACAGAAGTTGAGTCAGCAGAACTCTCTACAAATTTTCAAGAAGATTGGCAGCAAAAAATTTACGGGAATAATAAGGTGAATATTAAATTCTTTATTGAAAATAATGAAACAGGCAAAAAAGAAATATCATTTTATGTTGAAACAAAAGACAATGAATTTTTAGCGCCAAGAAGAAGAAGTAAAGGCATGATTTGGTTTCTTTCGCTTTGGCTTGAATTAAAAGCAAAAGAAAATTCAGATAAACTTGTTTTACTTTTTGATGAGCCAGGACTTCACTTGCACATTAAAGCAAACAAAGACATGTTGAAGGTTTTTCACAAACTGATTGCAAAAGGACATCAGGTAATTTATTCAACTCATTCCCCTTCGCTAATTGAAACAGATAAATTACACAACATCGGTTTGGTAATTAATAATGAAAAGGGGGGAACATTTGTTGAGGGACTTACAACAAGTAAAATAAATTCTGAAAATAAAAAAGATGCTCTTCAACCAATTGCAGAAGCAATGGGAATGGAGCCATTGAAAGATTTTTCTGTTCTGAAAGAAAAAAATGTTTTATTAGAGGGCTTATCAGACTTTTGGTATTTCAAGGGAATGTGCAAATTGTTGAGAACAAATATTAACTATGAATTTATCCCAGGAATTGGAATAAAAGGAAATAAGATTTATCATTTAATTTCCTTTTGTCTTGGATATGGTTTGGAATGGTTGTTAGTAATGGACAACGGTGTGTTACCAACTCAAGTAAGGGATGAATTAAAAAGGGAATTGTTTGCGGGAAGTGATGATGAAACAAATAAAAAAATAAAAATTGTATCAGTAGTTGAGATAGAGAACATATTTAATCAGAAAGACCTTCTTCTAATTGATTCAACTATTAAAGTAGATAATAAAAAAACTCCGATTGAAATTATAGGTGCTAAAAGGAAAATAGTTTTTTCAAAAATGTTTTATCAAAAAGTTCACAACGGTGAGATAAAAAAAAATCAATTACATACCGACACAATACAAGGATTTGAAGAAGTTCTTAAATGGATCGAAACGCAGTTTGTAGCAAAATGAAATCCACAGAAGAAAAATTAGAAAAAGTTTTTACTGAGTTATTGGGCAACGAAGGTTTTCCATATCTATAATAAAAATGTAAGGGCTGCCGTTGTGGCTGCTCAATAATAACATGGCATACAATTCACAAGATACGGGCAACCGCAAGGGATTGCCCCAACGCAGGTCTATCCGGTTAAAAGGATACGATTATTCGCAGGCGGGTTTGTATTTCATTACCATTTGTTGCCAGAACAGAGAGTGCCGGTTGGGTGAGGTTGTAGGGGCGGGGTTCACCCCTGCCCAAAAAGGACAACCAGGACAAATAGGGCAACCGCAAGGGATTGCCCATACCACCCA
>JAYVNT010000480.1:0-3154 GCA_043758285.1 Flavobacterium sp. | reverse complement strand
TTTGTATAACGCGGTTCTTCTTGGTTTTCCATAAGGATACTTTTTTGTGTATCGCTATTTCAGGACAAGACAACATTTATAAAAGCAAAAAGACCTTCGAAATCGAGGGTCTTTTTTTTGGAGCTGGCTTGTATTCAGCTTATTTGATTAGATTTTAAAAGTGTAAGTAGTAAAATACTAATTTCAGTATGTTCAGATGAAAACATTCAAGACAAATAAAGTAGAGTTGTATTAATGAAAATTTAATTGTTGATTACCTAAGATATATTATAATAAAAAAACCGCAATCTCTTTCGAAATCGCGGTTTCTCGGCTATAAAGGTTAGTTTATATTTTAGTTATTCAGCATGACTGGCATCACAAGCATAGTAACGGTTTCTCCCTCGTCTAAGCCATCAATTGGCGTTAAAATTCCAGCACGATTTGGCATTGACATTTCTAATTGGATTTCGTTAGAAGTTAAATTGGTCAACATTTCAGAAAGGAAACGAGAGTTGAAACCAATTTGCATATCATCACCTTGATAATCACAAGTCAGACGCTCTTCTGCTTTATTTGAGTAATCAATATCTTCAGCAGAAATGTTCAATTCAGCTCCGGCAATCTTCAAACGAATTTGGTGTGTTGTTTTGTTAGAGAAAATCGCAACACGACGTACAGAATTCAATAATAAAACTCTGTTAATTATTAATTTATTTGGATTTTCTTTTGGAATTACAGCTTCATAATTTGGATATTTCCCATCAATTAAACGACAAGTCAAAATATAACTTTCAAAAGAGAAAGTCGCATTAGAATCGTTGTATTCAATAGTCACATCTGCATCAGAAGTTCCAAGAATACTTTTCAAAATATTCAAAGGTTTCTTTGGCATAATGAAATCCGCCACTTGCGAAGCTTTCACATCGGCACGAGAATATTTAACTAATTTATGAGCATCGGTAGCCACAAAAATTAAACCTTCTGGGGAAAACTGGAAAAACACACCGCTCATCACTGGTCGCAAATCATCGTTTCCAGCAGCAAAAATAGTTTTGCTAATCGCAGTGGCCAAAACCTCTGAAGGTACAACTGTTGAAGATGGATTATCTAAACTTACCGATTTTGGAAATTCTTCTCCTGGCGCATAAGCAATAGCATATTTACCTGAATTTGAACTGATTTCAATAGTGCTGTTTTCTTCTACAGTAAAAGTCAACGGTTGCTCTGGAAATGTTTTAAGAATATCTAATAACAATTTCGCAGGAACAGCGACGCTTCCTTTACTTGTGGAATCAATTTCTAAAGTAGCCGACATGGTTGTCTCTAAATCGGAAGCTGAAACGCTCAAGTTTTTATGGTCTAATTCGAAAAGGAAGTTATCTAAAATTGGCAAAGTATTACTGCTATTGATAACGCTACCTAAAACTTGTAGTTGTTTTAATAAGTATGAACTCGATACTATGAATTTCATCTGAATTTAATTTTTACAAATATATCTTAAACTAATAGATTTCAAAAAGTTTTTTATTAACATTACTTGCTATATTTTCGCTTGCGCAGAATGGTAAATACAACCCCAAATAACAAGAGAATAACTATTGGTACTGCCACTGTTATGACCTGTGATTGGGTATAAGAAGCATAAATTTTCTCTTTATCCAAAATAGGCAAATTCACTTCCTTGCTTCTAATGTTAATAAGTCCGTTGTCATCCAATAAATAATTAACGCAATTCATCATGAATTCCTTGTTGGCGTATAGAACACCCGTTCGTTGATCTAACCCTAATTCAACTTCTCTGCCGTTTTTGTCTAATTGGTTTTTTATCACATCACCGTCCGAGATGACAATCATTTTGCTGTCTTTTCCTGTGTTCTTGAAAGTAGCATCCTTAAATGGTAAAACCCTATTCTCAAATACTGAATGAAATTTTCCTTCGAGCAAAACGGATACAGGATAATTTCCTGTACCAACAAAATCTTTAGGGCCTAATTCTTCAGACGCCATTCTTAAGCTTATTTCTGCTGGGGTTCCAACTAATTTTGAATATTGTGATGATTGTAATAAGACAGTTTTCTTTATATCGTTTTTCAATAATTCAATCGGACTGGCAAATTGAAATTTAATAGCATCTAAATTACTTATAATAGGGTTTTTTGTGTCCTGTGTAGGATAAATCATAGGAGAAAAATGCCATGGCTTTTGTACTTTTTGAGTACCACTTCCTGGTTCGCCTGTTTCCAATACAATTGGAGTTGCCAATAAATCTTTGATTAAATCAGGACGCATTCTCACACCATATTTAAAGAACATATCATTCAGATTCAAATCTCTCGGAAAAGCTAAATTTGTTCCCGTCTCATTGTACAAACTATCTAATTCCATATTGACCTGGTCAACCAACCAAATCGTTTTTCCGCCATTAATCACAAACTGATCTAAGACTTGTTTTTGTTCGTCAGAGAATGCCTTAGTTGGTTTTGCAATAATGGCTAAATCATATTTTTTGAGGTATTTTAAACCCGCTGTTGGATTTTGGCTAATTGAATCTAAAGGAAATGGTGCAATGAAATAATTATCTTTTACAGATTTAATAAAATCAGCAATATATCTGTCTTGTAGAACTCCATTTCCTTGAATAATAATTACTTTTTTTTGTGTTTTCTGAGTAACAGAATTAATAGCATTGGCAAAAGCATATTCTAAATGCTGCACCGAACTTACTACATTTTCTGATGTTGATGCACCCATCATATTTTTCAGCAACGGAATTTTTACAGAACGATTACCGCAGGTAGCAATTCCCCATGGTATAGCTACTGCCTGTGTTTGTTTTCCTTTATCAGATAAGGTTACGCTTACCGGCATCATCAAATTGCCAATAAATTGATTTTTTACGGCATCATTTAAATCTTCTACTTTTTCAATACTTGCCTTGATTTCTTTTTCCTGTGTAGAATCCTTAACCTTGTTTTCTAATTTAAATAGTGAGTATATTATTTCACGCTTCGTTTCCTTATCTCCGTCATCATCGTTTAACGGATTTATAAACCTAAAAATAATATTAGAATTCTGCAACTTGAATTCTTCCAATAATTGTTGGGTTTCTGTTTGTAGTTTTTTGAATTCTCCTGGAAAATCGCCTTTCAAAAAAACGTCGATATATAATGGT
>JAYVNT010000479.1:0-3176 GCA_043758285.1 Flavobacterium sp. | reverse complement strand
ATTCTATAAATTCTGAAAAATTCTTACTCTCGGCTGCTTTTTCGATCTGACGATAATAAGCCGTTCTTGTAAGGTTGTAGTAATTTGATAAAATGTGTGAAGAGATATCTGGATTTCCTCCTCTCAATAAAATATAAAATTCTACCAACCTACCAGTGCGCCCATTTCCATCTCCAAATGGATGTATCCATTCAATATAAACATGAGTAACAATAGCTTGCACCACCACTTCCGAAAATGACTGCTCATTTTGTCCATATTTAAATTCAACTTTAAGCCATTTACAAAGTTGATCCAAAAGCAATGGAACATCTCTATGGTCTGGACAGCGATAACGACCAACTACCACATCGGCGTTTCGCAATTGACCTGGAACAGCAGCAAAATGCTCACCTAAGTTTTGGCCAACCATTTTATGAAACCGTTGAAGTAACTCAATTGAAATAAGATGGTCAACATTTGTATTTACAATTTCAGTCAATAATTCATTAAAAGCAGTTAAGATATTACCCACTTCAATTGCTTGATATTCTCTACTAGGAGGCAAAATTTGCTTATCCATTATCTTCTGAATCTCTTCATCAGATAAAGTATTACCCTCAATTGCTGTTGTTGCTTGGGCTCCCTTCAATAGAGCAACATTCATCAACTGTTGGTAGTGGTGGGGTAAAATTGGTGTGTTGTTGATGGCTTTTACATATGCCTCACATTGACCCAATAAAAGCAACGAATTGGCAGATAAATTCCAGTTTCTTCGGAACATTAAATGAGGGTATTCCCTATGCAATTCTTTAGACATGTTTTAAGACAATTAATTAGACAGATATATAGACAAATTTAAAGACAAATATATATATATTCTAAAAACAAACAAGTTAAAGGGATATTAATTTATTAAGCCCAACACCACCGTAGAGCTACTGTAGAACCAAAATATCCTTTTTTGCCAACATATAGCCCTCCTTTCATCCAGAAAACTTAACTTAACCGTCTGAAAAAAAGTATATAAAAATATAGATGCTAATTAACCAATTAAAACCAAGAAAGGCCCTAAACAAAGCTTACTTAAAGGCGAAACCGAACAGGACTGACATCGAAAGTTTCAAGCTCAATCTAATTACTTTACTTGATAGAACAAATGATACTGAAAGCGAAGAATTTCATAAAAACTTGGTTTCCGACTTTTTAAAAAAAACATATTACGACCCCAATCATTATATTAATACCAAAGGTAGAAACGACCTTGTAATTCACAACGCTCAAAATGCCAACTCTACAGTTGGTGTAATTCTCGAAGCCAAAAAGCCCACTAATAAGGCCGAGATGATTACTCCCCAAAAATTGAATGCAAAAGCGTTTCAGGAATTGGTATTGTATTATCTACGAGAAAGAATAACACACAAAAATTTAGAAGTAAAACATTTAGTAGCAACCAATATTAATGAATGGTTTATTTTTGATGCTACTCTATTCGACCGACTTTTTGCCCAAAATAAAAACCTCGTAAATCAGTTCATCAACTTTGAAGAAGGACGTTTGGCAGATACCAAGACCGATTTTTTTTACAAACAAATTGCTGAACCGTTTATAGCTTCTATTACTGCTGAAATAGAATTTACCTACTTTAATATACAAGATTATCAAAAGCCATTGCGCAATGCCGATAATGCAGATGATAACTTACTAATTGCTTTATTTAAATTGTTATCGCCAGCGCATTTATTAAAACTACCATTTGCCAACGATAGCAATAGCTTAGATAAGCGATTTTACAGCGAGTTATTACATATTATTGGTTTAACCGAAACCAAAGAAGGAAGCAAAAAATTAATTGAACGCAATAAACCCGGTGAAAGACATACTGGCACTATTCTCGAAAATGCTATTATTCAGCTGGATAGTTTAGATAAATTGAGCCGCTTAGAAAAACCAAATCAATTTGGAAATACGCAAGAAGAACGATTATTTAATATAGGACTTGAATTGTGTATTACTTGGATAAACAGAATTTTATTTCTCAAATTATTAGAAGCCCAACTCATTACTTATCATAAAGGCGATAAAACGTATTCGTTTTTAAACCAAGATAAAATTAAGAACTACGACGACCTTAATAGCTTGTTTTTTCAGGTGTTGGCGCGCCAATACAATGAAAGAAATGAAGACGTGCAACAACTTTTTAAAAAAGTACCTTACCTTAATTCATCGCTATTTGAGCCAACTGAAATTGAGCAGGTTACTTTGTTTATTAGCAACCTGAAAGATGATAAGCCTATTCCTATTATTCCTTCTACGGTGCTTAAAGACCAACAAGGTAAAAAGAGAACAGGTAATTTAACTACCCTCGAATATTTGTTTGAGTTTTTAAATGCATACGATTTTAGTAGTGAGGGATCTTCTGCCATTCAGGAAGACAATAAATCACTCATTAATGCATCTGTTCTTGGGTTGATTTTCGAAAAAATTAATGGTTATAAAGACGGTTCCTTTTTTACACCGGGTTTTATTACCATGTATATGTGTAAGGAAACTATTCGTAAATCGGTGGTGCAGAAATTTAATGAAACCAAAAAATGGAACTGTAATACCATTGATGAATTATACGATAAAATAGAGGATCGCAAAGAAGCCAATGATATTGTAAATAGTATTAAAATTTGCGATCCCGCTGTTGGCTCTGGTCACTTTTTAGTTTCGGCGTTGAATGAAATAATTGCAGTAAAAAATGATTTAAAAATATTGCAAGATCGTGAAGGAAAACGCTTAAAAGAATACCAAATAGAAGTAGTAAATGATGAATTAATTGTTACCGATGAAGAGGGCGAGTTGTTTGAATATAATCCTACCAACAAAGAAAGCCAGCGAATACAGGAAACGCTATTTCATGAAAAGCAAACCATTATAGAGAATTGCCTTTTTGGTGTTGATATTAATACCAACTCGGTTAAAATTTGCCGATTGCGTTTATGGATTGAGTTGTTGAAGAATGCTTATTACAAAAATGCAACAGAACTAGAAACCTTACCCAATATAGACATTAATATAAAATGTGGCAATTCTTTGGTAAGTCGCTTTGCTATTGATGCCGATTTAAGCCAGGCACTTAAAAAAAGCAAATGGACCATAGATAGCTATAAAATAGCAGTAGATACCTACCGCAATGCAAAAAGCAAGGA
>JAYVNT010000478.1:0-3177 GCA_043758285.1 Flavobacterium sp. | reverse complement strand
CGCCTAACGAATGTCCAGCAACCATATCAGGATGGAAATTATCTAGTGTTTTAGCTAAAATAACCGAATGCAAAAAAACCGCGGGTTGTGTTACTTTGGTTTCTTTCAGTTCTTCGGGGGTACCTTCAAACATAATATCAGTAATTCGGAAACCTAAAATAGTATTGGCTTTTTCAAAAAGGTCTTTGGCTAAAGCCGAATTCTCGTATAATTCTTTACCCATTCCGGTAAATTGTGCGCCTTGTCCAGGGAATATGTATGCTTTCATTTTTATAGTTTATTGTTAATGGTTTTAAAATTTTATACTTAATATATAAACTTGAGGGCAAAAGTAATTAAAAAAGCTATTTCTAATAGCTATGTTAAATATATAGGAACAAAAGTAAACCTTTGTAATTTTCATAAGTCTAAAGAATTTGCTCCAAAAGACGCATTATGAAACACTCCTTTGTGCTTTTTTTTCTTATCGGTCTTGCACAAACTTATGCTCAAACAGAAGCTCCAAAAAAATGGCGGTTTAACTTCCAATTAGACAATCGCTTTTCAAAAATTCACAGCAACGAAGTCTTAATTGTTGGAGGAAAAATAGGGCTACAATATAAAAATCTATTACGCTTTGGTATTGGAGCTTCAACGATAACAAAACCGGTTACTATATCTTTTTTTGATAAAAAGCTAAATGCCCAAGTAGAGAACGTAATAAATTTTTGGTATGGAAGTGTTTTTACTGACTGGATTGTGTACAAAGATAGTCAATGGGAGTGTTTTTTAACAGAACAAGTCGGATACGGAAAGCCAACTTTTATTAGGGAAACAACTAGTCAAGTCTTAAAAGAAAGTGGACTCGATTTGTATGTAAATGAAATATCAGGTCAGGTTAATTATAAAATTCTTCCTTGGCTTGGTGCTGGTGCAGGAATTGGTTATCGTAATTTATGGAATACAAAATCGGCACTAACTAATACATTTGACGCGCCGATTTATATTTTTAAACTCATTCTTTATCCTGAAAGTTTTCTTAAAAAGAAATAATATTAAAGCTCAATTTTATTTACAATTTCCATCAACTGTTTTTTCAATTCTGGATTAATAATTCCGTTCACAACATCAAAATTTTCAAAAAAGGTAGGTAACGAAAACGAACCTTTGACATCTGCGCCCTGAAACGGAAATCTTTTGCTGGCAATATCCAAAACCGAACCTCCGCCTCTGGCTCCAGGAGAAGTTGCTAATAATAGCATCGGTTTTTGCTGGAAAGTTTTTGCATTAATTCTCGAAGCCCAATCCAAAGTGTTTTTAAAGGCCGAAGAATAGGAACCATTGTGTTCTGCTAGAGAAAGCACAATGAAATCGGCAGTTCCAATTTTGGCATAAAAATCTTGAGCCAAGGAATGAATTCCTTGTTCTTTTTCTTTATCTACCGAAAAGACAGGCATTTCATAATCGTTTAAATCCAAGATTTCGACTTCTACATTTTGAAACAAATTTGCTGCATAAGTTGCCAGTTGTTTGTTGATAGAATTTCTGCTTGACGAACCAGCGAAAGCTATTATTTTTTTATTCATTTTTCATTTTTTAACATTATAAAATATTGTTTTAAACACTAAAACAAGAACCGTATAAAGGTAGTACTGTAAACTAAAAGCTGAACACTGAACACTTTTTTACTGCTCCATTGGAACTTCCATTACTAATATTTCAGCATCCGAAGTAGCTTCGAAAGTTACCGTATCAAAATCAGTAATGCCCAATCCGTCGCGTTGTTCTAATTCCTGATTGTCAACTTTTACGTTTCCTTTAATCACAAAAACATACAAACCATTACCATCTAGTTTTCGATTGTAATCCAAGGTAGTTCCTTTGTCTAAATTCCCCATATGAAACCAAGCATCTTGATGAATCCAAACGCCAGCATCATCAGCATTTGGAGAAAGAATTTGCTGTAATTTATTGTGTCGGTCGTTTGTATCTAATGTAATTTGTTGGTATCGAGGTTCTACATTTCGTATTTTTGGGAACACCCAAATCTGCAACAAATTGGTTCTTTTGTCCTTATTAGGATTGAATTCAGAATGTTGAATTCCGGTTCCGGCACTCATTACTTGTACATCACCAAACTTGATAACTTCGGTATTTCCCATGCTGTCTTTGTGCGCCAAATCGCCTTCGAGCGGAATAGTAATAATTTCCATATTATCGTGAGGATGTGTCCCGAAACCCATTCCGGATGCTACTATATCATCGTTCAAAACTCTAAGTACGCCAAACTGAGTTCGGTTTGGGTCATAATAACTGGCGAAACTAAAGGTGTGGTGGGCGTTTAACCATCCGTGATCGGCGTGTCCGCGTGTGTTTGCTTTGTGTAAAACGGTATTTTTCATGATGTATAAATGTATTAATTATTAGGATACAAATTTATAAAGATTGTAGATCAAAGTACTTAATGTAGGGTTAAGAAATAAGAAACACCGCTTAATATTTTTTCTTTTCGAACTAATTTATCTCCATTATTAAAAATTCATCAAAAACCTATTGTTGAAAAAAAACCAAAAAATACCTATTAGCGGTGATTTTTTTTAAATTTTATTTTTGTAAAAGCAAAATTTAATTTCCCCCTATTTCTCTGTCTTTTTAGTTTGGAATGTCGCTTTTTTTATTGCGCCATACGTGTTAATAAAAAGGGTAAATTCTTATTAATAATTGCACATAAAATTTTTTTAGTGAGAAATTTTTTTTTAATTTTCGTATTATTAATAACATAAACAACAACATATTATGAGCAATTTAACGCAAAACCGATTGAACACCACCCTAACCCCGGCGGCAGTAACCGCTATCAACGCAAGTATAACGGCTGTAGGAACGCAGCTTCCTGTCGGTAGTTTGACCGATGAGGAACGCAACAGCTTTAGAGGCATTGATGTTAGCAACAAAATTTTTGTAGAAGACACCATCAATGAGATGGGCATTAGCGGTGCAGCGATTATCCCGCCGTTCCTAAATAGTGGTATCATTCAAAACGATTTGACTTTGTTTGAACAACTAGACAGTATCGAGTCAAATATTACTAACGTTTTACGCAAGGTGTCTGACCTAAAACGCATTTGCGGAAGTGAGGGTTATGACAACGCTTTGGCAGTTTACAAAATTTATGAGGCAGCATCGTTGGCTGGTATT
>JAYVNT010000477.1:0-3181 GCA_043758285.1 Flavobacterium sp. | reverse complement strand
CTCGACAATTTCCATAAATCGTTCGATATAATCTTCTTCGCCAACCCAATAATTATAATCTGGTATCACCATTTCGTTGATGAAATTTTTGGCTTCTTCAAAGGTGTCAAACGTGTTTAATTGAGAAATAACACGATTAAAATCTTCGTTGCTCTCGTTAAAAAGATGTTGCACAAAACCAATTCTGTCGTTCAACCCAATCGCAATTGATTTTGACACGCCGTCATTTAAAGTCGGTGCTTTTGGTTCTTCTTTGGCAACTTCTGCTGTGGTATCAGCGTGAAATAGCGATACCTCATTTGGTTTTACAAAAACTGGGTCTACATAATTTTCGCCCAATAAATCTTGTAGCGCAACATGTTTGGTGTCTGTTTTTATTTCCGAAGCCATCTCTGCTGGTTCTATTGTTTCTTCAACTTCTAATTCAAAAATCGGCTTAAAGGAAGGTTCTTCTTTAACATCTTCTATTTCATCTTCTTCAACTTCTTCTTCCAAGGATTTTTCCTCTTCCAGTATTTCTTCTGGTTCTTCTGAAACAATTACTTCTTCTTCTGTTTCTGCTTCAGCAATTGGCTCAACCACTTCTTCTTTTACTTCCGCTACAATTTCTGGAACTGCTGTCACTTCATTTGCTTGCTCCAATTTTGCCTCTAAATCGTCTTGTGTAATATCTGATTTTATCGATTCGAAATTATCTTGATAAAACTTTAAAACCGCTAAGGTTTCGTATAATTTTTGAGTTTCTTTATACAATTGGTCAACTTCTGACTTGTTTTTAAGCTTCAAAATTCGGTGCGCAATGCTAATTAATTCGGCTTCCAATCTTTTTTTCATAAGTTTCAAAATTATAGTGAGTTGGCGTTTCTTTTTTGATAAATTTGTTTGCGTTACAAAGTAACAAAAGAATTAAATTTTTAAAGGTAGAAAAATACAAAATGTTTCTCGAAAATACAGTAAATCACAAAGAACAATTTGGTTGGATGGAAGTCATCTGCGGTTCGATGTTTTCGGGTAAAACCGAGGAACTCATCCGAAGGTTGAAAAGAGCACAATTTGCCAAACAAAAAGTAGAAATTTTCAAACCTTCTATCGATACGCGTTATGATGAAGAAATGGTAGTTTCGCACAACAAAAACGAAATCCGTTCGTCTCCAGTTCCTGCAGCCGCCAATATTAGAATTTTGGCACAAGGTTGCGATGTCGTTGGTATTGATGAAGCTCAGTTTTTTGATGACGAAATTGTTTCTGTTTGCAATGATTTGGCTAACTCCGGAATACGCGTAATTATTGCAGGATTGGATATGGATTTTAAAGGAAATCCTTTTGGACCAATGCCTGCTTTGATGGCAACTGCCGAATATGTTACCAAAGTTCACGCGGTTTGTACTCGTACCGGAAATTTGGCGCATTACAGTTTTAGAAAAACCGACAGCGATAAATTGGTTTTATTAGGTGAAACCGAAGAATACGAACCTTTGAGCCGTGCCGCTTATTACAAAGCCATGCGAGAAAACTTAGAAGTTAAAGACGCAGAATATTTGTCGAAAGACGGAAAATAAACCCAAACCTTGACACTAACCATCCGAAATATTGTTCCCATTTTAAAAGCCAATTGGGTAGGTCATAATGATGCTGTAATTATTGATTATATTTCTATTGATAGTCGCTCATTACAAAACGATGAAAACACTTTATTCTTTGCACTTTCCGGTCCAAATCATGATGGGCATAACTATATTGAAGAACTAATTACTCAAAATGTTCATCATTTTGTAGTTGCCAAAATTCCTGAGGGTTTAGAAACAAAAGCGAGTTTTTTGATTGTTGAAAATACATTGGACGCTTTACAAAAATTTGCAGCTTTTTATCGAAGTCAGTTTGAGTTTCCTGTCATCGGAATTACAGGAAGCAACGGAAAAACGATTATTAAAGAATGGTTAAACTTCCTTTTGAGTCCTGATTATAATATTATCCGAAGTCCAAAAAGTTATAATTCACAGGTTGGTGTGCCGCTTTCTATTATGGGCATCAACGAAAAACACAATTTGGGAATATTTGAAGCTGGCATTTCCATGATGCAAGAAATGGAAAAATTGCAAAAAATTATTCAGCCAACAATTGGTATTTTGTCCAATATTGGTTCCGCTCACGATGAAGGATTTTCAAGCGTTGCCGAAAAAATTAAAGAAAAACTTAAGCTTTTCATTTCGGTTAATGTTTTGATTTTAAACAAAAACAAAACCATTTGTGCTTTTGTTAATCCAAAAATAAAACTCTTTAGTTGGTGTTCTGACGATAAAAGTGCTGATGTTTTTATTACTAAGAAAAAGATTGATGAATTAACGGAATTGCAAGTTACTTATAGAGAAGATGTTTTCCCGATTATCATTCCGTTTCAAGATCAAGCTTCGGTTGAAAATGCCATACATTGCATGATGGTGATGCTTTATTTTGGTTACAGCCAGAAAGTTATTCAAACCCGAATGGCGCAATTGTATCCTGTGGAAATGCGTTTGAAAGTAAAGAACGGTATCAATAATTCAACTGTTATTGATGACAGTTACAGTTCCGATTTTCAGTCGTTGAAAATAGCGTTGGATTTTTTAGAAAATCAAAAACAACACAAAAAGAAAACCGTTATTCTTTCGGATATTTTTCAGAGTGGTTTGAGCAACGACGAGTTGTATTCTCAGGTTTCGCAACTGATTATTTCAAATAAGATTACGCGTGTGATTGGTATTGGAGAAACCATTTCACATTACAAAAACAAATTTATCAATAGTGTTACGTTTAAAAATGTTGCCGAATTTGCTGCCGCTTTTGAAAACCTAAATTTTGAAAACGAAACCATTTTAATCAAAGGTGCGCGCGATTTTCACTTCGAAGAAATTGTATCAATGCTCGAAGAAAAAACACACGAGACTGTACTTGAAATCAACCTCAACTCCATTAGTCATAACCTGAATTTTTACAAATCGAAGTTAAAACCAAAGACCAAAATGATGGTTATGGTCAAAGCTTTTGGCTATGGTAACGGCGGTTTTGAAATTGCTAAATTATTGGAACATCACAAAGTAGATTATCTTGGTGTGGCTTTTGCCGATGAGGGAATTTCGTTAAAAAATGATGGAATTACGGTTCCTATTATGGTTTTAAATCCAGAATCAACTAGTTTTTCGAC
>JAYVNT010000476.1:0-9892 GCA_043758285.1 Flavobacterium sp. | reverse complement strand
CATTCAATCTGCTTTGTTGACCTACATTATCAGTTCCATCACCATCTAAAATTTCATCATTTGAAACTGGGATTCCATCTATGACAAATAATGGTTGTGTAGATCCTGTAATTGAGTTTTGTCCTCTAATTTGAATATAGGCACCAGAACCTGGATCTCCAGAGTTTGATACAATATTAACGCTAGATGCTTTGCCAGACAAAGATTTTAAAATTGAAGTTTCTCCAGATTCTGTTAACGCAACCCCTTTTACTTTAGAATATGACGAAGCGATTTGATTCTTCTTTATTTCAATTCCTAAAGAGTTGACAACAACACTTTCAAGTTCAACTGCGTCGTCCTTCATCTTGATATTAATTGTTGCGGATGAAGCAGCAATTTCTTGCGATTTCATTCCAACAAAATTAAAGACAAGCGTCTGTGTGGGTGCTGCCTTGATGGAAAATTTACCATCAAAATCGGTTTGAGTACCCATTTTAGTCCCTTTTACGAGAACGTTTACTCCTGGAATTGGCAATCCACTATTGTCTGTCACAACTCCAGCAACTACCCTTTCTTGTGCAAACGAAATTTGCACCAATAACACTATAAAAAGCGTTAAAAATCCATGTAACTTTGTTTTCATTTTTAATTTGGTTATAATTAGTCTTTCAAAAGTCTTAATTATTTCTTAAAAAACCTAATGAAAAGTTAAATTTTAATGTTAAAGTTTTAAATCATTAGAAAACAGCTTTAAAGCTTATGTGTACAATGGAATTAGATATTTTTATAACTTGATTATTGGCAGTTCCATTAGCATAAACAAGATTGAATAGTCCGTTCTTTGACAACAATCCGAAACCAAAACCCAATCCGAGAAGATTTTCGTTGCTCTTGGAAGTAGTATCCTTTAGATATCCGTAATCAATTATGGTGTGAACATATAAATTTGGCGTAAGCACATAGCGATATTCAGTTAAAATAGAACCAAATAAATTTGCTTGCAAACTATTTTCGTTAAAGCCACGAATTGAGTTTATTCCGCCAAAACGTAGCAATTCATTCACAATATAATTATTGCTCTGAAGATAAAAGTTTTGTGATTTAAAATTTACTATGTTCTTTTCGTTCAAATAGAAATTGTGTTTTAAAAATAAGCTACCAAAAAACTGATTATCCGAAATCTGTTTTGAATCTCTTTTGCCCAAACCTATTTTAAAATCAAAACTAGTTTTTTCTGGGAAAAGAAAATCGTCATTCTTAAAATCTATAAATTCTAAAGCAGTAGTTAAATAGTCATTGGTAAAATCGCTTAAAGTAGCAGAATTTAGATTTTTAATATCGCTGGATTCTGTGGATTGGTAACCTAAATATAAACGTGTGTTGTAATTAAAATAATATCCTAAATCTATTGCCGTTTTAGTATTTTGGAAAGTACTATCTTGTTTGAAAATATTTAATTGCGCTTTTATTCCTAATGGGCTTTTAAAGATATAAGGCAACTCAACTCCGAGGTTGAAAGTCTTTTGATCTTGTCCATCGCTCTTCCAGTAGAGTGATAGTTTTTCGCCAGAATTCAAAATATTATTTAAAACTAAATCTAAATAGCCACTAAAAACCAATTTTTTCTTTTCATCATTAGTAAACCCAATATATCCATCAAAAGTATTGGGTTTTGTTTTTTCCAAATAAACATATATTTTAGTTGAGTCTTTTGTAAAAAGTATCTCGGGATACTTAGTTTGTTTGACAAATCTAAACTTATCAAAGTCATTGTATAACTTGTATAAGTTTTTCTGATTAAAAATTTTATTTCTATACAACCTGACAATATTCTTTTTGTGACTAACAGGGAATTTATCGTAGCCATTAATGACTACATCATTTACTTGTCTTTTGATTTCTTTGGTAATTAACAAATCAGCAGTAATAGAATTGCTTTTCTTTTCAATGTTGACAAGTTTTACTTTAGCCATCGAGAAACCATTGCTTTCCAGATTTTTTAAAGTGATGTTTAAAAAGCTTTCGCATTCCTCATAAGGCAATTTCAAAGTATCTTTTTTAATTGTATAAATACTTAGAATGTTTTCTTCAATTTCTTTACCTATATATATGCGTGCATAATTTATTCTTTCTCCTAGGTTGTATTTAAAGCAAAAAGTAGAATCGTTTGTCTTGAAATTTTTGATAAGTTGACTTCCAATATATCCTTTTTTAGCAAGTTTTTCATAAAAGGAATTATTTTCATCGATAACAGACTTGGTGTTTATATGTTTCAAAATATAACCAATACTATCAATAGATTTTGTTTCTTTTTCGGTTTGCCCAATGATTTTTAGATAGAATTCTTGTGCAGAAGTATTCCAACATATAAAAACTAACAAAAGAAAAAAGAAACACTTTTTCAAGGATTAAAATATTTGTATAAAAATAACGTAAAAAATCTGTTTTTATTGTGGTTAATATTCTTGAATTATAATTTGTTTGAAAATTAATTAATTACGATTTGTTTCATTGAAAATAATTACTACATTTGCAACCCCTAAAAAAGCGGGAATTAATAAAATAAAGAAAAATTAGTATTTAATTATGCCAACAATTCAACAATTAGTAAGAACAGGAAGAACTCAAATCACTAAGAAGAGTAAATCGGTTGCTTTAGATTCTTGTCCTCAACGAAGAGGTGTTTGTACGCGTGTTTACACTACTACTCCAAAAAAGCCAAACTCAGCAATGCGTAAAGTTGCGCGTGTACGTTTGACTAATGGAAATGAAGTGAATGCATACATACCAGGAGAAGGACACAATCTACAAGAGCACTCGATAGTATTAGTGCGAGGCGGAAGAGTAAAAGATTTACCAGGAGTTAGATACCACATTGTTCGTGGTGCACTTGATACCTCAGGTGTAGCAGGAAGAACACAACGTCGTTCTAAATATGGTGCTAAACGTCCAAAAGAAGCTAAAAAGTAAATCAATTACGTACCGACACAATTAATTGCGTCTGTGCCAAAAACAAGAAAAAATGAGAAAAAGAGCGGCAAAGAAAAGACCACTTTTACCAGATCCAAAATTTAACGATCAGTTAGTAACACGTTTCGTGAACAACTTGATGTGGGATGGTAAGAAATCAACAGCTTTCAAAGTATTCTATGATGCCATGGAAATCGTTGAAAGCAAAAAGAATAATGATGAAAAATCATCATTAGAAGTATGGAAAGATGCTTTAACAAACGTTATGCCTCACGTAGAAGTACGTAGTCGTAGAGTTGGTGGAGCTACATTCCAAATTCCAATGCAAATCAGACCAGACAGAAAAATTTCTATGGCAATGAAGTGGATGCTTCTTTATGCTCGTAGAAGAAATGAGAAATCAATGGCTCAAAAACTAGCTTCCGAAATTTTAGCTGCGGCTAAAGAAGAAGGTGCTGCTGTTAAAAAGAGAATGGATACTCACAAAATGGCTGAAGCAAACAAAGCTTTTTCACATTTTAGATTTTAATAAGTAAGAAATGGCTAGAGATCTAAAATTTACAAGAAATATCGGAATTGCTGCTCACATTGATGCTGGTAAAACAACAACAACAGAGCGCATATTATTTTACACAGGAAAATCACACAAAATTGGTGAAGTGCACGATGGTGCTGCAACAATGGACTGGATGGCACAAGAGCAAGAAAGAGGGATTACCATTACTTCTGCTGCTACAACTTGTGAATGGAGTTTTCCAACAGAACAAGGTAAACCATTACCTGATTCACAATCATACCATTTTAACATTATTGACACACCAGGACACGTTGATTTTACTGTAGAAGTAAATCGTTCATTACGTGTATTAGATGGTTTAGTTTTCTTGTTTAGTGCAGTAGATGGTGTTGAACCACAATCTGAAACTAACTGGAGACTTGCTGATCAATACCGAGTTCCACGTATGGGATTTGTGAACAAAATGGATAGACAAGGGTCTAATTTTTTGATGGTATGTCAACAAGTGAGAGATATGTTAAAATCTAATGCAGTTGCAATCACTTTGCCAATTGGTGAAGAAAATGATTTCAAGGGTGTTGTCGATTTAGTAAAAAATCAAGCTATTGTATGGCATGAAGAAGGCCTAGGGGCAACTTATGATATTGTGCCTATTCCAGAAGACATGCTTGACGAAGTTAAAGAATACAGATCAATTCTTATTGAAGCAGTTGCTGATTACGATGAAAATCTTTTAGAAAAATTCATGGAAGATGAAAACTCTATTACAGAGGAAGAAATCAACACAGCGCTTAGAGCTGCCACCATGGACATGGCTATCATCCCAATGATTGCTGGTTCTTCTTTCAAAAATAAAGGAGTTCAATTTATGTTGGATGCAGTATGTAAATATTTGCCATCTCCAATGGATAAAGAAGGTATCGAAGGAATTCATCCTGATGACGCTGATTTGTTAGAGGAAGATCAAACAAAAATATTACGTAAACCAGATGTTAAAGAACCATTCGCCGGTTTAGCATTTAAGATTGCAACTGACCCATTCGTAGGTCGTTTAGCATTCTTCCGTGCATATTCAGGTCGTTTGGACGCAGGTTCATACGTTTTGAATACGCGTTCTGGTAACAAAGAAAGAATTTCTCGTATTTACCAAATGCACGCTAACAAACAAAATCCAATCGAATATATCGAAGCTGGAGATATTGGAGCAGCAGTTGGATTTAAAGACATCAAAACTGGAGATACATTGTGTGATGAAAAACACCCAATTATTCTTGAGTCAATGAAATTCCCAGCACCAGTAATTGGTATCGCTATCGAACCAAAAACTAAAGTTGATGTGGATAAAATGGGAATGGCTTTGGCTAAATTAGCTGAAGAAGATCCAACTTTTACAGTAAGAACTGATGAGGCTTCAGGTCAAACTATTATTTCAGGAATGGGTGAGTTACACTTAGACATCTTGGTTGATAGAATGAAACGTGAATTTAAAGTTGAAGTGAACCAAGGTGAACCTCAGGTTGAATACAAAGAAGCATTTACAAAATCAGCAACTCACAGAGAAACATACAAAAAACAATCAGGTGGACGTGGTAAATTCGGTGATATCGTATTTACATTAGAGCCAGCGGACGAAGTTGACGGTAAAGTTCCAAAAGGATTACAATTTGTTAACGCTGTAAAAGGTGGTAACGTCCCTAAAGAATACATTCCATCTGTAGAAAAAGGATTTAGAGAAGCTATGAAAACTGGTCCACTAGCTGGGTACCAAGTTGATAGTTTGAAAGTTACTTTAACTGACGGCTCTTTCCACCCAGTGGATTCTGATGCTCTTTCTTTTGAATTAGCAGCAAGAATGGGTTATAGAGAAGTAGCTAAAGCTGCTGGAGCAATTATTTTGGAACCAATCATGAAAATGGAGGTTATTACACCAGAAGAAAATATGGGTGATATCGTAGGAGATATAAACCGTCGTAGAGGTCAGGTAAATGATATGGGTGACAGAGCTGGCGCTAAAACTATCAAAGCTGATGTGCCTTTATCTGAAATGTTTGGATATGTAACAACATTAAGAACATTGTCATCAGGTAGAGCAACTTCAACAATGGAATTCTCACACTACGCAGAAACTCCTGCTAACATTTCTGAAGCAGTAATCAAAAAAGCAAAAGGTAACGCCTAATATTTATCAAGATGAGTCAAAAAATTAGAATTAAATTGAAATCTTACGATCACATGTTGGTAGATAAATCTGCTGAAAAAATCGTAAAAACTGTGAAAAGCACAGGTGCTGTTGTAACGGGACCAATTCCATTACCAACTCACAAAAAAATATTTACTGTATTGCGTTCTCCGCACGTTAACAAAAAAGCAAGAGAGCAGTTCCAAGTAAGTTCATATAAAAGATTACTAGATATCTATAGTTCTTCTTCGAAAACTATTGATGCGTTGATGAAACTTGAATTGCCAAGTGGCGTTGAAGTAGAAATCAAAGTATAAGTATTCTTTAAAAAAGTTAAGGATTAAGTATCGGATTTCTATCTAATACTTAATTCTTTTAAATAAAAAAATAAATTTATTAATTAATAATTAGTTTACTATGTCTGGGTTAATAGGAAGAAAAATCGGCATGACTAGCTTATTCGATGAGAACGGGAAGAACATTCCTTGTACAGTAATCGAGGCTGGACCTTGTGTCGTTACCCAAGTCAGAACCATTGAGGTTGACGGGTATGAAGCACTTCAACTTGGTTTCGATGACAAAACAGAAAAACACGCAACTAAAGCTGACTTAGGTCACTTTAAAAAAGCGGGAACTTCTGCTAAGAAAAAAGTCGTTGAATTCCAAGGTTTCGAAAGTGATTTTAAATTAGGTGACAGTGTTACCGTTGGAGTATTCAGCGAAGGAGAATTTGTTGATGTACAAGGTGTATCAAAAGGAAAAGGTTTCCAAGGTGTTGTTAAACGTCACGGTTTTGGTGGTGTTGGACAAGCAACTCACGGACAACACAACCGTTTGAGAGCGCCGGGTTCTGTAGGAGCATCTTCTTATCCATCACGTGTATTCAAAGGAATGCGTATGGCAGGAAGAATGGGAGGAGATAACGTGAAAGTACAAAATCTTAGAGTTTTAAAAGTAGTGGCTGAAAAGAACCTACTTGTTGTTAAAGGAGCTATTCCTGGATGCAAAAACTCTTATGTAATCATTCAGAAGTAATGGAAGTAAAAGTTTTAGATATCAACGGAAAAGAAACTGGAAGAAAAGTTCAACTTTCTGATTCAGTTTTCGCAATTGAGCCAAATAATCACGCAGTATATCTTGATGTAAAGCAATATCTTGCTAATCAAAGACAAGGAACACACAAAGCTAAAGAAAGAGCTGAAGTTGCAGGTTCTACTCGTAAGATTAAAAAACAAAAAGGTACCGGTACAGCTCGTGCTGGTAGTGCAAAAAACCCTTTGTTCAAAGGCGGAGGAACAGTTTTTGGACCACGTCCAAGAAGTTATTCATTCAAATTGAATAAAAGTGTAAAGAGATTAGCAAGAAGATCTGCTTTCTCAATTAAAGCACAAGAATCAAATATAGTTGTGGTTGAAGATTTCAGTTTTGACACGCCAAACACCAAAAATTTTATCAATGTTTTGAAAGCTTTAGGACTTGAAAACAAAAAATCATTATTTGTGTTGGGAGAGTCAAATAAAAATGTATATTTGTCGTCACGCAATTTAAAAGCTTCTAGCGTAATAACTAACTCAGAATTAAGTACTTATGCGATATTAAACGCGAATAACTTAGTTCTTTCAGAAGGTTCTTTAGAAGGAATTGAAGAAAATTTAAGTAAATAACAGATCATGAGCATCATAATTAAACCTATCATAACAGAAAAAATCACCAAAGAAGGTGAAGTTTTCAATCGTTTTGGTTTTGTTGTAGACAAGAAAGCAAATAAAGTTCAAATTAAGAAAGCTGTTGAAGCGACTTATGGAATTTCAGTTGTATCTGTTAATACGATGAACTACAGAGCTGATAGAACTACTAAATATACAAAAAGTGGTTTGATTAGTGGAAAAACAAGCGCTTACAAAAAAGCAATTGTTCAAGTAAAAGAAGGAGAAACAATAGATTTTTACAATAATATCTAATAGGAAAAATGTCAGTTAGAAAATTAAAACCTATTACCCCTGGTCAGCGTTTTAGAGTTGTGAATGGTTTTGACGCCATCACAACTGATAAGCCGGAGCGATCTTTATTAGCACCGATAAAAAACTCAGGCGGTAGAAATAGTCAAGGAAAAATGACCATGCGTTATACAGGCGGTGGTCACAAGCAAAGGTATCGTATGATTGATTTCAAAAGAACTAAAGATGGTATTCCAGCTTCAGTAAAATCAATTGAATATGATCCAAACAGAACTGCGTTTATAGCTTTGTTAGCTTATGCTGATGGACAAAAAACGTATATCGTTGCTCAAAACGGATTGCAAGTTGGTCAGACAGTAGTGTCTGGTGAAGATGCTTCTCCGGAAATTGGGAACACGTTGCCATTAAGTAAAATTCCTTTGGGAACAGTTATTTCTTGTATTGAGTTACGTCCAGGTCAGGGAGCAGTTATTGCTCGTTCGGCTGGAACTTTTGCTCAATTAATGGCGAGAGACGGAAAATACGCTACAATCAAAATGCCATCAGGTGAAACAAGATTAATCTTGTTGACTTGTTCTGCAACTATTGGAGCTGTATCAAATTCTGATCATCAACTTATTGTATCTGGTAAAGCAGGTAGAACAAGATGGTTAGGAAGAAGACCAAGAACAAGACCTGTTGCAATGAACCCTGTCGATCACCCAATGGGTGGTGGTGAAGGTCGTTCATCTGGAGGTCATCCACGTTCTAGAAAAGGACTACCAGCTAAAGGTTACAGAACTCGTTCTAAAGTTAACCCTAGTAATAAGTATATTGTAGAACGTAGAAAGAAATAATAAGATATGGCACGTTCATTAAAAAAAGGACCTTTTGTTCATTACAAATTAGATAAAAAAGTTCAGGAAAACATCGCAGGTGGAAACAAAGGAGTAGTAAAGACTTGGTCTAGAGCTTCAATGATTACTCCAGACTTTGTTGGACAAACAATCGCAGTACACAATGGTCGTCAGTTTGTACCAGTGTATGTAACAGAAAACATGGTAGGTCACAAATTAGGAGAGTTTTCGCCAACAAGATCTTTTAGAGGTCATGCTGGAGCAAAAAATAAAGGTAAAAAATAAGAAGCAATGGGAGTTCGTAAAAGAGAAACAGCAGATGCGAGAAAAGAGGCTAATAAGTCTATTGCTTTCGCGAAATTGAATAACTGCCCTACTTCACCTAGAAAAATGCGCTTAGTTGCGGACTTGGTAAGAGGTCAGAAAGTGGAAAGAGCACTAAATATTTTAAGATTTAGTTCCAAGGAAGCTTCAAGAAAATTAGAGAAATTAGTTTTATCTGTTATTGCCAACTGGCAAGCAAAAAACCCTGATGCTAATATGGAAGAAGCAGGATTATTTGTAAAAACTATCACTGTAGATGGTGGAATGATGTTGAAAAGACTTCGTCCAGCTCCACAAGGAAGAGCACACAGAATTAGAAAACGTTCTAATCACGTTACAATCGTATTAGGACAATTAGATAACACACAAAGCAATTAATTAAGATGGGACAAAAGACAAATCCAATAGGAAACAGACTTGGTATCATCAGAGGATGGGATTCAAACTGGTATGGTGGAAATGATTACGGTGATAAAATCGCTGAGGATTATAAAATCAGAAAGTATATCCATGCTCGTTTAGCGAAAGCTAGTGTATCAAAAGTAATCATCGAGAGAACTTTGAAACTTGTAACCGTTACTATCACTACTGCAAGACCAGGTATTATTATCGGGAAAGGTGGACAAGAGGTAGACAAGTTGAAAGAAGAACTTAAGAAAGTTACTGACAAAGAGGTTCAAATCAACATCTTTGAAATTAAAAGACCTGAATTAGATGCTTACTTAGTAGGTACTTCTATCGCGCGTCAAATCGAAAGTAGAATTTCTTACAGAAGAGCTATTAAGATGGCAATTGCGGCTGCAATGCGAATGAATGCTGAAGGTGTCAAAGTTTTAATTTCTGGTCGTTTGAACGGAGCTGAAATGGCACGTTCTGAACAATTCAAAGAAGGAAGAATTCCTCTATCAACTTTCAGAGCTGATATTGATTATGCATTGGCTGAAGCACATACTACTTATGGTAGAATGGGTATCAAAGTGTGGATCATGAAAGGTGAAGTTTATGGGAAAAGAGATCTTTCTCCGCTAGTAGGCATGGACAAAAAACAAGCTGGTGCTGGTGGTGGTAAAGGTGGAGATTCTCCAAGAGGAGGAGACAGAAAACCTTTTAACAAAGGTGGAAAACC
>JAYVNT010000475.1:0-9923 GCA_043758285.1 Flavobacterium sp. | reverse complement strand
CATAAAAACTCAACGCTTTTTGGATGTTTTCATCATAGGTTTTTGGAATGTTATTTCCCCACAAATAATAAGTCTCCGCTAATTCGCGATACACTGGACCATAATTTGGGTTGATAGCAATTACTTCATTGTATGCTTTCACCGCTTCAGTATATGCTTTTGCTCCTTTTAACAAAACGCCCAATTGCATTTTGGCTCTTATCAAAGTATTGTCTAGTTGGTATGCGTTTCTGTAGGCAACATAAGAATCATTTTGATTTTTATCGCCATAATAGGCATCGCCTAAAGCTAATTGAACTTGGGCATCATTTGGATTTGATGCAGCGGCTTTTGTCAAAAGGGCTATTGCACTTTTATAATCTGGTTTGTCTGCATTCATGAAAGCACGAGCAATATACACATATTCTTCGGTGTCTTTTTTTCTCAAATCTTTAGCAACCAAATCAAATTTAGCTTGAGCTGACGCTTTTTTATTAGCATCCAAATCCATTTGGGCTAACCCAATGTTGTTAAATCTTGAACCATCATTACAAGCTAAACCTTTTTGAAAATAGATGGAAGCTGAATCGGAAATATTTTGTTTTAAGTAAATAGTCCCCAAAAGAAAGGAAGCTTTACCATTGGTTGGTTTGGCTTGTATAACTGATTTCAACAACGATTTTGCTTTTTCAAATTGTTCCGCATCTATAGCTTTCTTCGCTGGCTCTAAATCTTGTGCTTTTGCAATGGTTGTTGCTACTAACGCTAAGCTGAAAATTTTAAACTTGTTCATCTTTCTAATTAATTTTTATCTTTAATAATTGTGCTTCTTATCCTGATATTTCTGCCTGGAACACGCTCAGGTACTAAACCTGATTTTAAAATAATGCGCTGTCCTCGTTCTCCTCCTAGGAAGGAAGCAAATCCCATTCCTAGTCCAGAATATCCTTGACAGTTTATGATATACAAATGGCGTGCCAAAGGATATTTACCTTGCGCCAGATTATCTTGGGTTGGAAAAAAAAAGTCTGATTTGTTAACTGCTTTTACAGCTACTACGTTTACTTTATCTACAACTTCTTGCAAATCTAAAGGCGGCTGAAAAATCCAGTTCATTCCAATAACGCCAATCATTCCTTTGTTTTCTGCCACATATTTTATGACTTCTTCATTAGTTTTTAATGAAAAAATGTTTTTCTGGTTTTTAACCGCAATACCCGAAATTTCTGAAATATATCTAACCGTACTGGAATTGCCATTGTCAAAAACTAATCCTTTTATTGTTGGAACATTTTTTCCATTCATAAAATCGATGATGTCTTGCAAAGCAACCAATGTATCATTTGTAGTTTTGTTTTTTATAAAAGCAACTGCATCGGTTGCAAAAGGTGTAATTCTTGGAACTATTTTTTTAATTTGAAATGCTTTTAATTCTTTATTAGAAAGTGTTCTCGTTAGAACTGCAATTTTCGCTGTATCTTTTAATAATGAATTGACAATCTCGTTTTCAGATTTAGAAACTAGATGCAACTTAGCTCTGTATTCTGTTTCAAAAACTGCTACTTCGTCTTCCACTATTGGCGTGATAGATTCGTCAACATACAATGTTGCTTTCCCTTCGATGATGGTATCTGTATTTTGTTCTTTCTTTTTTTGGCAAGAAAAGACAAAAAGCAAGCTCAACAAAACAAAGCCAATAAGTGTCTTAGTTAATTTATTCATTTTAGCATTTATTCTTTATTAAAAAAACGCAAAAATCGTAAAAAAGAATATACTATTAGTAAAATTCCAAAAACAATTCTGTATTTATATTCTAATGTTAAAGGTAGTGACTTCCAAAATATGATTATTAAACCCAATGTTAAATAAATCAAAAAAAACAAAATGCCTATAACGAGAAGAAACCGCTCTTTGAGCGATTTCTTCTGAAAGTTTTCAATCAATTTTGAAATCATTTATTCTGCTGATTGTATTGAGATTGGTAAAGAATATAATACCCTCACTTTTTTACCATTTTGTTCTCCAGGATTCCATCTTGGACAAGATTTCAAAACTCTTATAGCTTCTTTTCCTGTACCATAACCGATATCTCTTAGCACTTTAATGTCTGTAAGCGAACCGTCTTTTTCAACTACGAAGGTTACAAATATTTTTCCTTTTAAACCATCTTCTTCTGGTACTTGGAAATTTTTTCCAATGAATTTGTAGAATTTATCCAATCCTCCTGGGAAATCTGGTTTTACTTCGATACCAGCGGTGTTGTAGATATTATTGTCTTCTTCCACTACACTCGGTCCGTTTCCAACTGGCTCAACGGTTAATGGTGCGTCTGGATCACCTTTGATGGTTTCATCACTGATTTTTTTATCTTTGATATCTTCCACTTTTGGTGGCTCTTCTACAATTTCCTCTGTTTTTGCAACTACTGGTTTTACAAACTTTACCTGATCCACTTTTGGTGGCGGTGGCGGTGGCGGTGGAAGATCTTTTGGTTGTTCTTTTGGAGGTAATTTTATAGTTACAATTTTTTGATCCAATGACGCATCATCCTTTGAAAAATTAGGAATTAAGTTGATGATAAGTGGCAAACTTACTGCAAATCCAAAAACCAATGCTCCAATAATTAATGAACGAACTGTCGTTTTTGGATTTTCTTTACGCAACTCATACGCACCATACGCTTTATTACGCCCTTCAAAAACGATGTCTATCCACTGTCTATTAAATAAGTCTAATTTCATTTTTTAGTATATTTTTGATTAGCACTGGAACACTATTTGTTCATTTCGTCTATTAATTTTTGTTCTTCTGGAGTTATGTCATTTACGATAGCATAAGTCGGCACTTTACAGATTGCCATTTCATCCAAGACATCCACCAAGTTTCTATAGGTAGATTTTTTTGAAGGTTTAATGATTATAATTAATCCTTTGTCTTTATTACCCGTAACTTGTGGAATTGAAGTTACCCTTTTGAGGATTTCTTTACGCAAACCGTTTTTTCCATAAACTGCATCAGTAGGTGCTCCATTTGGTTCTGGAGCTTCAAGAAGTCCGTGAAACCATTTTAACTTGTTGTCTTTCCCCATGATTATAGTCATAGTCCTTCTTTGATCAACTTTTACATCTTTTTCTGGCTTGTCTTTCTCATCTTTATCAGGCAGACCTAAATCCATAGATTGTGGTTTTGATAAGGATGTGGTTAACATAAAGAATGTAATCAATAAGAACGCCAAATCCACCATGGCAGTCAAATCTACCTTTGCGTTGGATTTCTTACTTCTTACCTTGCCACCTTTTCCGCCGTCGCCGCCGGTATTTAATTCAGCCATTTTATAATATTATTATATTAATAGTCTTTTCCTCTTAAACCCGTAACTAAATTAAAGCTATTGATTTTTTGGTCTTGCAAAATATCCATCACTCTTTTGATTTGAGGATATTCTTCTTTAGCATCGCCTTTGATTGCAAATTGTAGCTCTTTCGTAGCTCCTTGGTCAATATTTGCAGTTCTGGCGTATTGTATCCAATCTTGTAATTGATTGTTAAGTGAGTCGCAAGGAATTCCTGGCTGCACTCCTTTTTTAGCTCTTTCAGCACCTTTCATGGCTAGTAATTGTTTCAACGCTTCAACAGGAACTCCAAATTCATCTACTAGTGCGAACTGAGTTTTTTCTGCGTCAGTGAAAGTCAATTTATATTTCTGAGCCATATAATCTAATGCGCCTGAACGTATCGCTCTGTCTTTCATTCCAAAGAATACTTGTTCTTTACCTTCACTTTTTCCAACTGTGATGGTTACCAACCCCGTTTCTGGTAATTTAGTTTGCACTGTTGAAGAAGGCGTATCTACTGGTAACGGTTCGGGAACTTTTGCCGTTGCCGTTAAGATAAAGAATGTAAGCAAAAGAAACGCTACATCACACATCGCTGTCATGTCGATGGATGTTGCCTTTTTTGACATTTTTACTTTAGCCATTGTTATTATTTGTTTTTAGCATAATCATTAGAAATTTCTAAGATTATATTATGATTTTAAACTTCCTCTGAATTTTCTGTACGTATTCACGATAGTTGAACCTGCTTCATCAATAGAATAAGTCAAAGTGTCAATTTTAGAAGTAAAGAAATTGTACATTACAATTGCTAAGGCAGATGTAGAGATTCCTGTAGCAGTGTTAATCAATGCTTCAGAAATACCATTAGCCAAAGCTGCTTGGTCAGGAGTTCCAGCAGAAGCTAAAGCACCAAACGCTTTAATCATCCCGGTTACTGTTCCTAATAATCCTGCTAGGGTTCCCAAGGCAACTAGGGTTGACAAAATAGTCATGTGTTTTTCTAACATTGGCATTTCAAGAGACGTTGCTTCTTCAATTTCTTTGTGTATCGTTTCAGATGCTTCTTCGCTGGTAAATCCTTCTTTTTTTACTTCTTGGTATTTTACTAAAGCTGATTTTACAGCGTTAGCAACTGAACCTTGTTGTTTGTCGCAAGCATTTATAGCATCTTCAATTTTTCCTTGTTTGATATCTCCTTGAACCGTTTTCATAAAGACATCCAAGTTTCCTTTACCAGCTGCTTTTGAAATAACTGAAAAACGCTCAAATGAAAACACAATTACCATTAATAATAATCCCATCAAAACTGGTACAATTGGACCACCTTTGTAAACCATTGCTAGATAATTTCCTGGTAGTGGATGACCTGTGTTTAAACCTCCTTCAAAGTTAGCACCGCTACCCATGATGAAATACCAAATTAACCAACCTACGAAAATACATGCTACAATAATGATTCCTGAAATCATTCCAACACCGTTTGAACCGCCTTCTTTTTTAACGTTTGCCATTTTTTTAAATTTTAAAAGTTTTAAATAATTTATTAGTTATAATTGTTAATAAGCTTGATTGGTAGCAAATTTAATTTTTTACTTGAAATAAAAAAACTTTTTTTGCTTTTAATACTACATCGATTTAATTCTTCTGAATTTGGGTTTTCGTCTATTTGAAAAAATCCTTAAACATACAATAAAAAGAAGGTTCTTTTTTGAGTTTTTGATACAGTATTATAGATATAACGTAAAAAAGAATGATAAAGTATTTTTTAAAGTTACTTTTTTTAGTAGCATAAAAATCTATTGCAAAATCAAATACTATTGAAACCTATTTCAATAAGGCAATAATCTTATCTTCTACTTCTTTGCTATTCCACTTTTCTTCAATGTTTTCCATTTGCATGACTTCTTCCATAATTTTATTTTGGAAATCCCCAATAGCTAGTGCTTCAGAATAAGGTTGTAAACTAAACGTAACTCGGCTATACAATGGCATCCATTTATCAGGATGTTTGTCTGAGAACCATTTTTCTATTTTCTTTTGGAGTAAGAATTTCTCATCAGCGGTTTTAGAACTCATTTCCATAAAGTTTCGGAAAGACAGTTCGGCTATAGCATCAGCGTTTGGTTTTCTGGAATTTTCGTAATCGTTGAGTAAATTTGCCCAATCGTCGCCATATGTTGTAATCATTTCATTTAAAACGGTTATGTCTTCAAACCCAGAATTCATTCCGTGTCCATAAAAAGGAACAATAGCATGACAAGCATCGCCAATCAGGGCAACTTTATCGCTAAATGTCCATGGAAAACATTTCATTGTGACCAAATAGCTGGTTGGGTTTTTAAAGAAATCTTCCACTAAATCGGGAATAACTTCTTTAGTATCTGGAAAGTTTTTTGCAAAAAAATTGACCAATTGTTCTTTGGTTTGTAGTGACGCAAATGAATTTTCATCATCATGAGGCATAAATAACGTGCACGTAAAACTTCCGTCTAAATTTGCCAATGCCATCAACATAAAGTTGCCGCGTGGCCAAATGTGTAGAGCGTTTTTATTTAATTTATGACTTCCATCTGCATTGGCGGGAATATGCAACTCTTTGTAACCAATACTTAAAAATTCTTGCGAATAATTAAACATACTTTGACGTTGCATCCTGTGTCTAATTCTAGAAAATGCGCCATCGGCACCAAATGTTAAGTCGTAATCGTGTGTTGTCCATTCACCACGTTCTGAATCGCCGATAGAAATAGTTGCTGTGGTTAAATCAACATCCCAAACTTTTTCTTCAAAGAAAAATTCCACGCCTGCTTTTTCGGCCAAATCGACCATTTTTTTATTTAAAAGACCTCTTGAAATAGAGTAAATTACCTCTCCATTTTTTCCGTAAAGCTGCTCATTAACTGTGCCGTTACCAACATGTATAGCGCGTCTATCAACAGGAATTCCTATGGCTAAGACTTCCATTTCTAAGCCAACATCTTGAAGGGTTTTAATGCCTCTGTTGGATAAAACTAAATTAATAGATCTTCCAGAAAAATTGATTTTTCTAATATCCGGACTTCTGTCATAAACATGAACGGTGTGACCTCTTTTTTTAAGATAAATTCCTAGCAGAGAACCAACTAATCCTGAACCTACAATAGCAATTTTTTTTGGAGTTTGCATTACTTTTTCTAAACGGTTTGGCAAATTTAATTATTTAAACACAGATTTCACAAATTAGCACCTACAAAGGAACACAGATTTCACAGATTGAGCTACATAAAAGAAATATGTTTTATTAATTGAAAATAATTTGTGCTAATCTGTGAAATCTGTGTTAATCCTTTTTCGGTTTAAAGACTAATTTAGTTGATGTCTTGATAATCTCGGCTTTATTAAGTTTCATTTTTCTGAATTTCCCTTTGACAAATAAATCAGCTTGATCATTGTAGTGTTTACTCATTGGATTTCCGGATTGTCCTGTCGGCAAAACGCTCCAGCTGTTTTCAATATCCGAGAAATCGATGATGCGACGTGTAGATGGGCCGCCTTTTACTTGGATTTTCGCGTCATCAGAATAAGTAAATAGTTGGTTATTGATTACTTCATTCGTACCGGCTATTGGGAATGAACCCACATTGAAAAATTTGCTAAATAGTTTTACTTTCCCAATCGGATGCTGGAACGTTACTTGATGCACTTTCTCCCATTGCCACTGATTGACATCCGAACCCAATTGTTTTTCTAAAGACGCTACGGCTTCCTTGAAGGACTGTGTTAGGATTTCGGATTGGGTTTCTTTTTTGTCTTTTGTATTAACATTATCCCACCAAGGTGAATTTACATTTTTACTTTGGTTTTCAATTGCTTGTTTGATGATGTGCGTGCTCAATAACAATTTGAAATTATCAACTCCGAATTCATCTTCAAAGGTATCTTTTAAATAAAAGTATATCCATTTGTTATAGATGCTTGGCGCGATGTCTTCCAAATTATGCGTTGCTTTCCAGTCTTTCAAAACTGTTAATGCTTTCTTTTCGTTTCCTGAAAATGAAGATACATTCAATGGTTTTGTCATATTAGCCACAATAGCTTCCGCTGTAGCAGATGTATTATCGGTTATCATTTTACTGACAGCTTCTTTTGTCCAATTGTTTTTTGGTACCAATAATCCGTCTATGCGTAATGCTCGGTCTTTTGGAAGATAATAACCCGGATACAAATAACCATCAATAGCTTCGGGTTGGTTGTTTGCGGTGTAAACATAATTCCATGGCGGATTTATCGCCGCTGGATTTTTGGCAAACGGAAGAAACTCTTTTTTATCGTCAATACCGTTGGCACCGTTGAGAATAAAGTTGGTATTGACGCTTTTATCTACTTTGTACAACTTCCCAGAAGTTATCCAGGCGATGTTGCCTTTGGCATCGCCATACATAATGTTTAATCCTGGTGCTTTGATGAGCTCAATATTTTTATGGAAACTTTCTAAGTTTTTAGCATGCGATAATTGGTAAACCGCATCGAGAATTTGGCTTTTTTGTTGGGTGTAAATCCATGACATGGCTACAGATTTTTTGGTTGTCAAACCGTCTAACAAGCCCGTAATGATTGGTCCGTGTTGCGATGTTTTTACATTTAGTTTTACATCGGTGCTGTCTTTTACTTTGATGGTTTTTTGCTTGTAAGTATAGTTTTTATAGCCGTCAACAGTTTTGTATTGCTTGTCGTTATTCGGATTGTCTTCTTCTTGAAAGAAATCGACATCGTCGTTTTCGAACATGGTTAGTCCATAGGCATAGTCGTGGTTGTGTCCCAAAAGCGGAAACGGTGTTCCGGCAATGTAGTAGCCATATATTTCATAATCTGGGCAAACAATATGCGCTTCATACCACGTTCCGGGTTGCGAATACATGATGTGTGGGTCGTTGGCTAAGATTACTTTACCGTTTTTGGTTTTAGCTTCGCCAATCACCCAACTGTTGCTCCCAATGAAAGCCGGAACTGGCGATGTTTCCAATAAACTGGCAACCGATTTTGATATTTGAGCATATTCCTTGTAATTGGCTTTATAGGATTTTAATTGTTTGGTTCCAAATTCGCCTTGAATGCCAAAATCTTGCAGGTAGTCCATCCCAAAACGGTCGCGAATATCCGTTAACAACGGGTCGGTTTTTTGCGCCATCGCAAAACTGAACGACATAAACCCGAAGATGTTATACACATCCTTGAGCGTGAACTTTTCTTGTTTGATGCCCAATAATCTCAGCTCTACAGGGGTTATTCCTTGTTCAATATACTGATTGATTCCATCGAGATAGGCATTTGCCAAAATATAGGTTTGTGAATTGGCATCAAGATGCGCCACTGCTTGTCTGGAATTTTCATCGATGCAAATGCCTGCAAAGAACTTATCGGTTTTCAAAACGGGGTTGCCAAATATTTCCGAAAGCCGAGCCGGTGCTATGCGGCGCATGAGTTCCATCTGCCACAATCGGTCTTGCGCATGAACATAACCCAGCGTAGTCATCGCGTCTTTTTGCGTAGCGGCATAAATGTGTGGCACGCCATAGTCATCAAAATAAACTGTGGTTGGTTTGGCTATATGGGCTAAATTTTCTTCGCCTTCGTATTTAGGTTTTGTATATTGAAGGTAGCCAAATCCTATGACGGCAAGTATAATTATGAGAACAAGAATGATGAAAAGGATTTTCTTTAGTAGCTTCATGGTAAATTATTTGGTACACAAATATAGCAAATATCGTTTTAGGTTTGCATTGCCTGTTGGGCTATCCTTCATTAGTGGTGCCTATCGCGAAGGCAAAATCATTGCTATGGAGTATACCGCATTTATGAAGCGGCAACGCTAGCTGGTATCCCCGGTGCTAAAGAGTCGTATACTAAACTTAATGAACTTTTCGCAGCAAGCAACACGGGTGCTGGCAGACCAAATCCTACTATTTTGTAAGTACCACAAAACACAAGAAAAGAAACGGCTGAACTATACGAGAAGCCGTTTTTTTGACTATATAATTCTTAAATTTATAAATTAAATTATTATAATTGATAATTATTTTACTATTTATGTAAATTAAATTTACAATAATATAAATTAAATTAACCAATATGTAAATTATATTAATTAATACGTAAATTATATTAATTAATACGTAAATTATATTAACTAATATGTAAATTATATTGATGTATTTGAAAATTATATTTATGTATTTAAAAATTTAATTATCATTTATACAAATTAAATAAGCTGCTTTGTAAATATAATTATCAATAAAATAAATATAATTAGCAATAAAATAAATATATTTAGCAATGATAATAATATAATTAGCCAATATGGACAATAATAACCAAAATACAGTACCACTACATGTTGGTGCTATCGTGAAAAAATACCTAAATAAACACCGAATTTTTAAAAGTGTATTAGGACGACGCATCGGAAAAGCAGACAGTACAATAGCGCGCTACCAAAAAAGTGTTTCTTTACAAGCCGAGATACTGTTGGTGTTGAGCCATGCCCTGCAGCACAACTTCTTTGCCGATATAGCGGCACTCCTACCCGCTCATTACACCACCGACGCGCCCATTGACGCCACAAATG
>JAYVNT010000474.1:0-3213 GCA_043758285.1 Flavobacterium sp. | reverse complement strand
AGGTGTTCAAATCGACAACCTAACAAACTTTGACAAGGTAGAATGGCGAAATAAATTATTTGAAATTTGCGATGGCAATACAATGAAAATAAAAAAATATGCTCAAAGACAACCCAATCCTTTGAGTCATTAAAGAAGCAACTCCCCGAACCGCTCAATTATTATTAGTTTGACATAGCGGTGTGAGATGCTGTCGGTGACTTGGTAGGTAACTGCCAAGTTCACCTATCGGGGTTAAGAAAACTACTGCCGCCAAGATGGGTTTGTGGCAAGTGGGGCGGACGGAAGTAATTGAACATTTGTAATTCTTTTGTACTTTTGTTTTGGCGGACGGAAACCGATTGAACTTTTGTAAGTCATTGAACAACAGTAATTTATATCGGCGGACGTTCGGGCGGACGTGTTTCAAATTCCCCACCTGACCACAAGCCCTTTTCGTTAGCAGTCAGGCAAGGACGACACGTAACAGACAAAAGCAAATAGAATAAACATTGGACTCATCTCAAATAACAATTAGACAAGGACACTTAGATGACTTGACAGAATTACAAAATCTTTTTGTTGATACTGTTTCGACAGTGTGCAAGACTGACTACAACGAAGAACAAATAAAAATTTGGACTTCAAGCGTTGAAAAAAAAGACCGTTGGCTTGACATTTTGACCAAACAATATTTATTAGTTGCGGCAGACACGGAAAAAATAATTGGCTTTTGTTCGTTAGACAAAGGAAATTATCTTGACTTATTGTATGTTCACAAAGACTTCCAAAGACAGGGAATTGCAAACAAACTTTATGCTGAAGTAGAAAATGAAGCCAGGCGACAAGGACAAACTATTTTGACATCTGATGTTAGTAAAACAGCACGATGCTTCTTTAAAAAAATTGGGTTTGAAATTATTAAGGAGCAGACAATTGAAATACGAGGAACTATATTGACAAATTTTAAAATGACAAAAAAGATTGCGTAAGAGAAGCCCGAACTGCTAACATGAGGTTTGGCAATAGCAGGGCTTGACGTCGTTATCTTCGGCTGTAGTTTGCTATCATCTTCAGTTCCAGCTTGACGTTAATAATTTGGCTTTAGTTCTTATATTCAACTTTAGTTTTTCAATCGGCTTCGGTTACGGGCGGACGAATTTCAAATCCCTGCCATCGCCAAGCTCTGAACGTTGTGCGTCACTTTATACGATCCTACAAACTTCTATGTTTTTTACAAAGACAAATAACAAATTTGAGAATGAAAAGATTTTAAACTCTTTTCCAGCGACACTTAAACAAGACGTGGAGAAAGTAATTGAAATATTGCCTTTAAATGAACACAATGTTTTACTTATAGGCGGACAAATCCATCAAGTTGACAACTTAATTCATCCAGACGAACTGCCTGTTTTCCTTGACAAAGAATTACTGAAAATTCCATACAGACTTAACTTTAATGAACCAAGTCTTGACCAAGAAGAATTACTCACAGACTTGCAAAAGATAATACTCAATTGTATTTACTTACGACATCATAATGGCTTTATTCGCCAAAAACGATTAGAACAATTGCTTGACAGTACAGAATATTTTATTACGCCATTTACGTTTCAACTGTTAGGTGAATATGTAATGGAAATTTTAGAAGTTTTGGAAAAGCATATTAATGACAAGACGATTGACAACTATATTAATTTCATTCACGAAAACGGAAAGTATTGGCAACAAACCGAGAGCAGAATAATTAGCTATTGGAATGAGTATTATAGACGACCAAACTTCCCAAAGTTAAAAGACTATGTTGGAAAGCTAATTGTTGACAAAATAAAAGCGAATGCACAACATTAGGTTTAGCGATAGTTGGGCGGGAAGTTGGAGCAGTCGGCTTCATGTCGCTATTTGGCTTTTGCACCTGCTGAAGAAATACTGATTAGCTTCTAAATATATTTTTAAACATTAGTACCTACATTGTACTTCGGTTGCCAGGCTGAAAGTTCAATGAATACCCAACCATCGGCAATACGTAACGTTAGCTGCCATTTTATGAAACCTACGATTAAACTATTTGGAGAAGATAAAGAAAGTCTTGTAAGCACGACACAAGGTTTAATTGACAAAATTAACAAGGAAATTCCAATATTGAAAAAGTCAATTACGGAAGTACCAAACGCAAACTTAGCAAATGAAATTTCATACCATTTTGCAAGCGTTCCGTTATTATTGCGACTTTCAATGCTTGACATCTGTATTTTATTTAAGTTGTTCCTTGAAAGTGATTCTGACACAGAACAAAATTTAATGATTAGACTTATTTGCGGACAGTTGTATGAATTTTCCGAGGACGTTCCAACAATGTTTGGAAAAAAATATCGTGATTTGTTAAGTAATTTTCCAGAAATAGACAACTTAACAAATACACTGAATAAAAATGTAATACGAGAATTTCAAATTTGTAAACAACGCAATGTCGATTTTCTGAAAATAATTAGACATAACGTTTCACACCATAAAGACATTGACGCACTTTGGCAACACTACTTAATAAATGACATTGACTTTAATTGGGGTATTAAAGCATACATGGATTTTGTTCATTGGTTTGTGGGTAATTATTCTGACTTTGAATTAACTCTTATAAATATCGCAATGGAACAAAATAAAAACGGCAGCTAACATTAGGTTTGGCGTTATTGAGGCTCAATGAATATTGCCTCAACATTTGTTCTTTATTGTGCTTCAGTTCGGTCTATACGTCATAAATTGGGCTTGTGAATATAACATCAGCAATATTGCAATTATCAATTTAAGTTACGGGCTGACGGAACTCGAATCCCCCACAATGCCAAGCCCTGTTCATTGGTGGCTATCGTGTAAATAGCCACCAACATTTACATATTATTTAGACTTAAAATTTAGTCATGATGACAATGGACGACAATAATAACTCTCAGCAACAAGAAAAGCCAGTACAACTCGCACCTACAAATCCTTAATCTAAAATTTCTGCCACTTGACCAACTGACCAAGAGCGATACCATCGTTCATAATCCCATAGCCAAGCACACCGTCTTGAATTTTCGCCTTCTGATTCTATTTCAGGTACAGTTTGACCATCAATCCATTTAGTGAATGGTTCAATATGTTCAATAGTCAAAAGAGGAATAACTACATAACTTCCTTCTTGATTAATAGCTCTGTTCAGATATCTTGAATATTTGATTATTTTACAAA
>JAYVNT010000473.1:0-3214 GCA_043758285.1 Flavobacterium sp. | reverse complement strand
AAGAATGATAGATTTCTATAATTCACAAATTGATTTATTTAAAAAGGAGAAAACAAAAAACCCTAAACTAATCGTTGAAACATTTATTAATAAAGATGCAAAAAACATTAGCTGGTCAAGTAGCCTAATTCCCAATTTAGAAAAGGGAAATAAAGCAAGTTTTGATGCTAATTCATTTCGTGATGCAATATATCGCCCCTATAATAAACAAAAATTGTATTGGGGTGATAAAATGATACATCGTAGAGCAAAATTCAATAGTATATTTCCTAATGCAAATTTGCAAAATATTGTAATTGTTTCTTGTGGTGGTATTAGTAATGAAAAATCTACATTAATTTCTAATTGTATAGTCGATTTACACGCCTATGGAGATAGTCAATGTTTCCCACTCTATTACTACGAAGAAAACAACGCTACTCAAAAGGGAATGTTTGATGAAGATAATAAGCAAGATTTTATTCGTAGGGATGCCATCAGTGATTTTATTTTAGAAAGAGCCAAAAAGATATACGGTAAAAATGTAACCAAAGAAGATATATTTTACTATGTATATGGATTTTTACATTCAGCATCCTACAGAGAAATGTTTGTGAATGATTTAAAGAAAATGTTGCCTCGTTTGCCATTAATTGAAGATGTGAAAGATTTTTGGAAATTCAGTAAAGAAGGAAAAGCATTAGCAGAATTGCATATTAATTACGAAACTGTTCCTGCATATAAAGGCATAAAAGTTAAGGGAGAAGAAAGCGGTTACTTTACAGTAGAAAAACTACGCTTCCCTAAAAAAGACCAAAAAGACACAATCAATTTTAATAGTAAAATTACAATCGAAAAAATCCCTGCCGAAGCATATGAATATGTTGTCAATGGTAAAAGTGCTATTGAATGGGTTATGGAGCGATACGCTGTTTCGATGCACAAGGAAAGTGGCATTAAGAACGACCCGAATGATTGGGCAAAGGAAGTTGGCAATCCTCGATACATTTTAGATTTGCTTTTAAGCATCATTAATGTAAGTGTGCAAACTGTTGAAATTGTAAATGGATTACCTAAAGTAAAATTTGAGTAAATAATAAAAACTAATTTAAAAAATGGATATACCGAAGTAATCATGTTCCGAGTTTAGCTCGGTTAGAGGCTGACAACAGTGGACATATCAGAAATGATGCCCCAGCTCAAAACGTAACGTTTTCCATAAATATACAACATTTGTGGTAATCGATTCGATTCAATTCGGACTTTTTTAGTCCGACCCGTGATGAAAAGGTATATCCTTAATTTATGAAGGATATATTCCAAATAGAAGAATACTTTTCAGACAAAGAAATCATTAGAATTCTTTGTAAGAAGCGTGCATTAGCTGCAAAAAAAGCGCATGACGGACACTTTTTAAGAAATATATCCAAAGAAGCTACATCACCACATAAAGTTCTTACAAAAGATATATTCAAATATTTTCCGCCAAGAAAAGATTGGATAAGATTAAATTTAAAAGAACGAAACCTTAGAAATACAAATTCAATAAAACAGAATATCATTCAAATAGAAAGAACGATATATCGTGAACGTAAAATAGCAACAAAGACAGGCATTAAACCACAATGGCTAATTGAATTAGATGGTTTAGTTTTAGATATTCAAAATGTTGCATTGAATAATGCGAAAACGTATGATATACCTAAACCAGTTGTTTACCCTGTATTAAAAGATAAAATCAAATTAGAATACAGACCAATATCTTCTTTCAAACTAAAAGATTTAATTATCATTGGTCAATATTCAAGGTATTTAACTAATTGTTTCGACCAGTTATTACTCGACTGTTCTTATGCTTTTAGAACTGGAATAAAAAATGTAAAATCATTTAATCATCACTCTGCAATTGAAGATATTATTACTTACAAAAACAAACATCAAAATGTTTATGTAGCTGAATGTGATATTAAGAAGTTTTACGATTGTGTAAACCATGAAATCGTTAAAGAAAGATTTGATAGTTTCGTTATTAGAGCAAACAATGAATTTAATATTAAAATAGATAACAGAGCAATCCAAGTTTTTTATTCATATCTAAATTGTTTTTCTTTTAATGATGATGTTGCCAAAAAAGAAAGAATACTTCTCGGAAGCAAAGGTTCAATACCGTGGGTTACAAAAGAAGAATTGGAAGAAGTTGGCTCAAATCCCGATACCGATAAAATAGGTGTTCCTCAAGGTGGAGCTTTATCATGCCTGATAGCTAATTTAATTTTAGATTCAGTTGATAGGAATGTATTGGCATTTGGCGGAACGGATACATTTTATTCAAGGTTTTGTGATGATATGGTGTTAATGAATCCTGCAAAAAGTAAATGTCAGGAGCTATTTGATATTTATCAGAATAGTTTGAAAGATGTAAAGCTTATATCACACAAACCGAAATCTGTAAAGGGTTATAGCAAACATTTTTGGGGAAAAGATTTAAAATCAAAAGAACCTTATGCTTGGAATGAATCAACTTTGCAACATATATACGGTACAAGTATTTCACCGTGGTTGTCTTTCGTTGGCTATCAATTAAGATATGATGGATTAGTTCGCATTCGTAAATCTTCTATTGAAAAAGAATTGAAAAAACAGGTACTTGAAACAGATAAAATTATTTCCGTTCTTAAAAAGAAAAACTCTGCAAACGTAAATAGTTACGCTGTTGTTTTTAGATTGCAACAAAGGCTGATTTCAATGGCTGTTGGTAGAATGCAAATGAACACTACAAGTTTATCAATGTGTTGGGCTGCTGGGTTTAAAGTTGTTAAAACAAATCCCAATATTAAATACCAATTTAAGAGATTAGATAGGAATAGAGAAAAACAAATAGCACGAATGGTAAATTTTATTTCAAAAGTGAATACTGCCAAAAAGAAGAATCCGAACCCGCCAACACAATTAAAATACTACGGTTCTCGATATAGTTATTATCAACAATTTGTATAATATGGAAGAACAAACAATAAAAATATTTTTCGATTCACCGCTTCAGTTTGAGCCAAATAGCTTGCGACCATTAAATGGTATTGTAGGTTTATATTTTATATTCACTCAATCAACAAGCATCCAATATCCTTTTAAAAAATCAAAGTTGATTTATATTGGGATGAGTGAAAGGAAAACAAACAGTATTGGAAGTAGGTTAATTGGGCATCATGAAGGTACATCCAAAAATTTAGGATTG
>JAYVNT010000472.1:0-3215 GCA_043758285.1 Flavobacterium sp. | reverse complement strand
TGATACAAATGATATTTGAACAACTTCGATTTAAAATACAAGCAATGAAAAAACCAAGCATTACAATATTTCTAATTATAGTTTCCTTTTCTTTATTTTCCCAGACTACAATAAAAATGAAAAGGCAAGGTGGAGTTTCAATAATACCTTGTATAGTGAACGGATTGAGCTTAGAATTAATTTTTGACACGGGAGCTAGTGATGTATCTATATCTCTGTCTGAAGCATCTTTAATGCTTGAAAATGGAAAATTAACCAATTCCGATATTATTGGTACAGCTAATTATTTGAATGCAAATGGGGATATTATTGAAGGTATTGTTGTAAACATTAAAGAAATTGAAATTGCAGGTTTAAAAATGACGAATATAAAAGCTTCAGTAGTAAAAAATCTTGATGCTCCACTTCTATTAGGACAAACAGCAATTAGTAAATTAGGTAATATTCAATTGGATTTAAACAACAATACGCTTACCATTTTAAATGGAAAAGGCACTTACGATTATTCAACATATTCTTTAAACGATAAAATAGAAAAACATTATAAAGATTTTTCTATAGTAAAAATTGAAAAAAGAGATAATAAGGAAGGAGTGTATTTTTCATACACAATCCCAAAAAAATGGAAAGAAGAAAAAGTAACAAATACAGTTCTATTCAAAAATTATATAAGTGATGAATATCCGTATGGATTAATTTATGGATTAAATATAGGATTGCAAACTTTACCAGCCCTTTTTAATAGTTATGATTCAATGCAAAAATATGTGGAGAACATAAATAATCTTATTAAGAATATAGAGCCAACATTTAAATTAATTTCTACTTCAAATACAAAAGTCTCATTTTGCAAAACAATAAAAAATATAATACTCACAAAAGATGACTATATTAATAAATTAAGCTTTCAATATTGGATATTTTTTGGTAACAAATGCCTTAGTTTCATCTACTCTGTTTATAGTACAGACATTATTAAAATAAATACCATTACCTCTGAATTTGATGATTACTGCACATCTCAAGTGTCGAGAATTATTGTTTTTAACGCAATTGAAAATGCCGCTACGTGTACTATTGAATCAAATGCTATAGAAAATAAAAAGAATGTAAGTATAATACTTAACAATGCATGTAAATGGTATAAATCCGAAAATCAAAATCAAAATCTAAATTTAATAAATAGAAATACTTCTTCTATCCTTGCGATTAGTATTAACGATGAGTCGCCTGATTTATCAGATTACATTGATACAAACGATCTTAATGCTTTTAAAAAAGTATTTAGTGAAAGTATAAAATCAACACAAGAATTGGAAAGCTCTGACATTGTTACAATTGGTAAAAAAAAATATATTTATATCAAATCAAGAAGTGAAAATGCTAAAAAATTTGTTTTGACTGATTTCTATTATTATTATTTCAACAAAAGATTTATTTTAATTCTTTCACTTATCCTTGATGGAAATAAAGATAGTTTAGAAAGTCGCTATAGGCAATCACATTCTGATGTAATAGAATTATTAAATGGTATTGAATATAAAGGAAAATCAACCCAAAATGCAAATGACTACTTTAATAAAGGGTTGACAAAAGTTCAAAATAATGACTACAAAGGAGGAATTAAAGACTTTAATCAAGCAATTGAGCTAAATCCAAAATTTTTTGAAGCCTACTTTAATAGGGGAACCGCAAAAGTTAGAATAAATGATAATATCGGCGCTATTGATGATTTTACTAAAGCAATATCAATAAAACCTGATTTTGACCAAGCCTATTATAACAGAGGGATTGCAAAATTTCAAATACAAGACTATCAAGGAGCAACAGAAGATTTTAATAAAGAAATAGAAATTAATCCTGCTTTTGCTGATGCTTATCTCAATAGAGGTCTTATTAAAATTGTTTTAGGAAAAAAAGAAGGCGGTTGCATTGATTTAAAAAAAGCAAAGGAATTAGGAGCTGTGAAAGCAGATAATGCAATAAAATTATATTGTAAATAACCGAGAAAATTTAAGACAGCATTTTGACTAGGGTATTCGTACATCAAAAGTTATGGCAAAAGCAAGGCGGACAGAAGAACAAAGAGCCGAAAATCGCTTCGTTATTGTCTTAAAAGTTTAAAATAAGCAACCTATTTAGTAAATGTCGATCCTTTCGCCGTTGTTGGTTAGCGTTTAAAATAAGCAACCTAATTAGCAAACGCCGGTGTTGGTCTTTCGACCAACATCAGAAGGAACGGAGCAACATGGTTTTAGCAATGAGTAAGCATGCTGAATCATCCACAGCGTTAGTAAATACGTTCAGAAAGAGCGGCATACAGTAATTTACAAGACACCATTTACAGCATTAGATTATAACACTTGACCGTTTGGTCGAATAAGATACAACCGGGGCGTTTGGTTTAGCAAATAATTATAAAATCACAATCGAATCAAAGGCAGAAATTTAATAATTTAAAAATGAGTACGATAAGATATTGACTATTTAGCTTTTTTATCTTCAACAAAAGTTTTCTAATCAGCATTTGTTCCGGGCTGCACATTCAATAAATTCCCTACCTGCAGCAATACTCTAACGTTGTGTAAAACGCTATTTTAGATTACGGCTAGCTTAAAATATTGTTAGCTTTGGCTAACAAAAAATAAAAGGTGCCAAATCTCTATATTATTTCAGGATGCAATGGAGCAGGGAAAACGACTGCTTCCTTTACCATACTTCCAGAAATGCTCGATTGCAAGGAATTCGTTAATGCGGACGAAATCGCAAAAGGGCTTTCCCCTTTCCAACCTGAAAGGGTATCATTTCAGGCTGGAAGAATCATGATTGAAAGAATTGATGAACTTTTAAACAGTGGGGTTGACTTTGCCTTTGAAACGACATTGACCACATTATCGTATTTTAATACCATTAAAGCAGCTAAAGGGAAGGGCTACTCAATATCGCTTTTGTATTTTTGGTTGAATGATGTAAATCTTGCGATTGAGCGTGTTAAGACTAGAGTGAGCGAGGGTGGCCACAATATTCCAGAAGAAACAATAAGGAGGCGATATTTTCGGGGGATCTATAATTTGACCAACAAATTTGTAGCAGTTTGTGATTACTGGATCGTCATAAATAATTCAAGCAGACCATTTACCTTTGTTGCTGAGGGTCAGGGAGGAAAAGAGATAAAGATTTACGATGAAATAGTTTGGGAACAAATAAAAACACAG
>JAYVNT010000471.1:0-3215 GCA_043758285.1 Flavobacterium sp. | reverse complement strand
CTTTACCCCAAGACCATTTTATGGGGGACATTGATAATGATATAAAAATTACCCTGTGTTTTGACGATGGGAAATATTTACAACTTGCAGAAAATTGGGAAGACCAAAACGGAAGAAAGAAATCAGGGTTAAATTTATCTCAAGGTTATGTAACGGATGTAGACAGGCAAAAATATTGTTCTGCTTATCTTGGTGTTGACAGGTCGATAGTAGATTATTTACCTTCAAACAGATGGTCGTTGTTAGGTCGAATATTGTTAGACATAAACAAACTTTTCAAAGAGCAAGAAGTTGTTAATGAAGAAACAGGTGAAGTTTTAAAGAAAACTGATATTTTCAAATCAGAGCTTGAAAGAATTCGAGATGAAGTACTCTTTACTGTGGAAGACCAAAATGGTGTTCAAGTAATGAAAAAATTTATTGAAATTCTACAAAAGGAAAGTGCAAAGCAACTCAATCGACCAGAAGCAGATTTTAAGATTGACTTAAATCTCTATGATCCTTGGAATTTTTTTAGGACTTTGCAATTAATTGTTCGTGAAAATGATACTAACCTTTCTTTTCAAGCTTCAAATTTGGGAATGGGTGTACAAGCATCAATCTCAATTGCTGTATTAAAAGCATACTCACAAGTAAAATTAAATAACAGCACACCACTTTTTATTGACGAGCCTGAACTTTTTTTACATCCACAAGCACAAAGAAGTTTTTATAAAGTCTTATGTGAATTGGCGGAAAATGGCACTCAAATATTTTATACAACTCACTCGCCGAATTTTTTAAATGTTGGCAGGTTTAATGAGATTTTTCTCGTTAGAAAGAATGCAATTGAAGGCACATACATTAGAAATGCAAAACCAACAGATTTTATCACCGACTTATCAATTAGGACAGGAATCAATGCAACCGAACCTGACTTAATGCTACAATATAAAAATGCTTACGAAGAAACAGGAGACACACAAAAAGCAAATGAAGGCTTTTTTGCGACAAAAATCATTCTTGTAGAAGGACAAAGTGAATCATTGGTTTTACCTTATCTATTTGAAAAAGTGAATTTTGATTACATTTCAAAGGGTATAACAATAGTTCGTTGCGGTGACAAGAACGACATTGATAGATTTTATAGACTATACACAGAATTTGGTATTCCTTGTTATGTGATTTTTGATGGCGATTTCCAACACCATGGCACAGCAGACGAAGTCGATACAATCAATAAAAATCGAAATATTTTAAATCTTTTAGGTGTAGCATCAGACTTCCCCGACAACGTTGCAAATGAAAAGCATCTTGGATTTGAAAGAACCTTAAATGAAAATCTTGGATTTGAAACAGCAAAAAAAGGGCTAAAACTTTTCAAACAAGTTAGACAACAAATTTTGACGGCAGATCAAGTGCCAGTTTGGGTAGGAGAAATCATTTTAAGAATAGAGGCTTTACAAGACAATACGAAAAGTGTTTTACAAAAGCCCGCAGAAGCAACATCCTAAAAAAGTACAGCAGGCAACAAAAGGTTTTGTGCAATTGGGGCGGACGGAAGAACAATCATCAGCAGTGCATATCCAGGCTTGGGTTCCGGCGGACGGAAATCTGTTGCGCATTAGTTCTTAACTTCAACTTTTGTTTATTAATTTAGCTTCAGTTTCGGGCGGACAGTTGGTCAATTCCCTAACTGACACAAAGCCTCGAACGTTGGTGGCAAGTTTATTGAACACCTTACAAACATTGACAATCACAAACAATTTATGAGATTTAAAGTACTTTTATTTTTACTTTTTGCTTTTAGTTTGACAGCTCAAAGCCAGACGTCAAAAAAGATAAGCCAACAAGAAAAAGATTTTGAAACTTTTTGGACAACCTTCAAAAACAATTATGCTTTTTTCCAGCTTAAAGGTGTTAATTGGGACAGTTCATACATAAAGTTCAGACCATTAGTGAGCAAAAAAACTAACCAAAAAGAACTCATTACTATTTTAGGAAAAATGGTTGAGCCACTTAATGACGGACACATTACAATTTCAAAAGGAGAAGAAATACTTTTTAAATCAAAAAAACCTTCTTACTTCAAACAAGAGTTTAAAGGTGTTGAAAAGGATTTTTGGAAGACAGTATATAAAACTTTGGAAAATAATAATTTTTCAGCAGTAAAAGGAATTGGACCAATTTTTAAAGACGAAAATTTGTATTACGTATCCCAAAGTTTAAATGTTGGATACATTAGAATTACACGTTGTTTTGCAAATCCTGAAAGTATTTTTGACGATAAAAAAGAAATTAGGGACACTAAATTAATGCTCACACTTTTTGACAGCATAATTACTTCACTTGCTTCAACAAAATCTATAATTATCGACATCAGAGCAAATGGTGGAGGACACGGTGGAATAGAATTAGCAAGCAGATTTACAAAAGAAAAAATCTTGACACATAATAAAGCAATTAGAACAAAAGGAAATTATGAGAGTTTTACAAAACTTGAACCGAATTATTTGACACCAAACAACGGAGCAAAATATTTAAACCCAATCATAATTTTAACAAACGACAAAACTGCAAGTTCTGCCGAAGATTTTACGATTTCACTTTACAAATTACCAACCGTAACAACTATCGGAACAAATACTTCGGGAATGTTATCAGATATGTTTGGCGGAAATATTTCAAATAAAATTTCTTTTACTCTTTCAAATCAGCGTTATTATTCAACAGACAATAAATTACTTGAAGACATTGGAGTTCCAGTAAAAATAGAAATTAAAAATACAAAGCAAGACATTGAAAATAAAATTGACCCAGTAATAATTAAAGCCATCGAAAAGACAGAATGACGAGAAGAAAACCTGCCACCAACACGGGGTTTTGCGGCATTTGGGCGGACGGAATTAATTCAGCAGTTGTACTACTATCAACTTCGGTTTCGGCAGACGTAACATTGTTATTCATTTGTAATTAATTTAAAGTTTAGTAATTCTATTCAGCAGCAGTTCCATCGGACGTTTTTCAAATCCCCAAACAACCGCAAAGCCCTCACGTTGCCTGCAAGTTTTCTGCCACACTATCAAACTATCACTTTCTAAAAAAACAATTATAAACAATGAAACTTTTAACCTTAGTGTCTTTTCTTATCGTTTTGTTACTATCCTGTACAAATGGACAAAGTAATAAAAGTGTTATCTCTAAGAATGAATCATCCAAGAGTGGAGAATATTATA
>JAYVNT010000470.1:0-3221 GCA_043758285.1 Flavobacterium sp. | reverse complement strand
TTGCAAATGCCTATTATGGATGGCTATGAAGCTACGATAGCCATTCGTAATGGTGAAGCTGGAGAACAGTATAAAAACATTCCAATTATCGCAGTGACAGCCGATGTTATGGAAACTACCAAAGCGCGGGTTACAGAAATTGGAATGAACAAATATTTATCAAAACCTGTAGATAAAGATGTGCTTTTTGAATATATCAAATCATTAGTTTAGTCAGTTAAATCAAATAAATTTTCTACTTCCAATGATTAGGAGTAAACTAAATTTATAATTACTTTTGCCTCCATTAAGATACAAAGTAATTATGGTAAAAGATTTATTCGAAAGAATACAAAACAATAAAGGCCCATTAGGAAAATGGGCTTCCCAGGCCGAAGGATATTTTGTTTTTCCAAAACTAGAAGGTGAACTTGGTCCAAGAATGCAATTCAAAGGAAAAGATATTTTGAACTGGAGTTTGAATGACTATTTAGGTCTTGCCAATCATCCAGAAGTGCGTCAAGCTGACACTGATGCGGCTATCAAATATGGTGCTGCCTATCCAATGGGGGCACGTATGATGTCTGGTCATACAGATGCTCACGAACAATTAGAAAAAGAATTAGCAGCTTTTGTAATGAAGGAATCAGCATATTTATTAAACTTTGGTTACCAAGGAATAATGTCTTGCATTGATGCACTGGTTACCAAAAACGATATTATAGTTTACGATGTAGATGCCCACGCTTGTATTATTGATGGTGTGCGCCTTCATATGGGAAAACGTTTTACTTATAAGCACAATGATATAGAAAGCATGGAGAAAAATCTTCAACGTGCTACAAAAATGGCTACCGAAACTGGTGGTGGAATTTTGTTCATTACTGAAGGTGTTTTCGGAATGCGAGGCCAACAAGGAAAGTTGAAAGAAATTGTGGAATTAAAAAAGAAATACAATTTCCGTCTTTTAGTTGATGATGCTCACGGCTTTGGAACACTAGGAAAAACTGGAGCAGGTGCTGGCGAAGAACAAGGTTGTCAAGACGGAATTGATGTTTACTTTTCTACGTTTGCCAAATCAATGGCGAGTATTGGAGCTTTCCTCGCGGCTGATAAAGCAATTATCGATTATTTAAAATACAACTTGCGTTCGCAAATGTTTGCTAAAGCGTTACCAATGATTCAAACTGTTGGTGCATTGAAACGATTAGAATTATTGCGTAATCATCCTGAATTGAAAGACAAACTTTGGGGAAACGTCAACGCATTGCAAAATGGATTAAAAGCACACGGATTTAACATTGGCGACACCAATACTTGTGTAACGCCCGTATATCTTGAAGGAAGCGTTCCAGAAGCTATGGTAATGGTTAATGATTTAAGAGAGAACTATAACATATTCTTGTCCATTGTAATTTACCCAGTGATTCCAAAAGGAATTATCTTGTTGCGAATGATTCCTACATCGTCACACACCTTGTACGATATTGATGAAACACTTACTGCTTTTGATATTATCCGTGAAAAATTAGTAAATGGTACCTATAAAAAGATAGCAGAAGCCACTACAGTTGATGTTTCATAAGTAATAAAAGTATTAAACAAAGAAGCCGTCTCAAATGAGACGGCTTCTTTGTTTAATTTGTGGCAATCGCTTGATTATGCATATAATTATATACTATTTGGGATATTTCTCCAATCAACTTAGATAATTTTTTGTTTTCAGTTCCTTTAGTCATAACTGTCAACAAATACGTTTGATTGTCTAGGTATACAATAGCAGACTCATGGAGTTGTTTCACCGTTTGATTTCCGGACTCCCCAAATTTATGAGCTACTTTTGTATTAGGTGGCAAACCCAAAAGTATTCCGTCTTTAAAATTAGATTGACTTAATAATTCACCTGCAAATTCCGAATCTTCGATAGAAAGATAACCCGCATTATAAATCGCTCTCATGAAGTAGGAATAATTTTTTGTAGTAAACAAATATTGAGAAGCATAAATATTTGGCACATCCAGACCAACATCGGCAAAAAGTTTTTGAAGAATTTTTGGATCTATATTCTTTTCTAAAAGTATGGTAGCATTATTATCAGAATACTTAATCATATAGGTAAGTAACTCTTTAATGGTATATGATTGCCCAAGTTGTATCATTTTTGAACTAAACGCAACATTTTTTCCTGCGTCTATACGCTGATTATATGCTATTTGCTTATCTAAAAAACCAGGGTTAAGTTCATTCTGTTTTAAAACAGCAATCATTACCGGTACTTTAAAAAGAGAACCCGGATCAAACGATTCATTTTCATTAACACATATCCATTCGTTATGACTATATGCTCTTAAATAAACTGAAGCAGCACTTATATCCCCTTGTGTTTTATATCTATCAATTACTGCTGTAATATTTTGTTTTACACCCATTAATCCCGCTGATTCACAATCTTCATCGACAAACATTATGGGTTTAACGTATTTAAAACCATCCATCCTTTTCACATTGTAATTACAAGTATAAGAATTAGCCGCAGCATTTGATTTTTCAGTAAACTGTCGCTCTTTCCAAAAACTGGTAAAATAGAATGTTACTGCCGAAGCTAAGAATGCAATAAGGATTAGCTGCAATAGTGTAAATTTTTTGATTTTAAATGAAATCATTTTATTGGGATTTAATTAAACAATTAACAAAATTAGCCATTCTTTTTTAAGAAATTTATATTTTAACATCATTTTTCTAATTTAATTTAATGTTAAAATATAATTTTATTTATTGAGAATTTTAATCTCAGCATTATAAAGGTGATATGCATTAATAACCGCATCATAATCTGAGTAATCTATATTTTTTGCAGCTTGTTTATTCGAAGCATAACCAGGAATAATAACCAATCTAAATGTTTGATTATTCAAATAACTTGGCGTTAACGACAAATCATATGTTCCGCCTGCATAAATAGTAAAATCTTCTTTACTAAAGTCAAAATCATAATCTAATTCGCCTTGTGTTAAATATAAAGTTCTTGGTATTTGCTGCCATATAGGCGTGCTTGGATTAATAGTTCCTGACAATCTGTAAATCAATATCACATCCGAGAGGGAAATCTGCGGGTTTAAAGTTTGATAAATAGTATAACCACTGTTGGCATTTAATGCAAAATTCACATTTCTTAATTCATATACTTTACTAAGAACAGTGTTATTGACAACCTCCGTTTTTGTGCAACCTTGTAGCGTTAT
>JAYVNT010000469.1:0-3223 GCA_043758285.1 Flavobacterium sp. | reverse complement strand
AGCCTTTCGCAAATACTTCTTGATACACTTCACGTGCTTTTTGTTGTTCAGTAAAATAATCAAAAAAATCAGTCCCGGTAAGTTCTTGTCGGGTCATGCCAGTAATATCAGCGGTTGCATTGTTCATGTCTGTAATTTTACCTTCAATGCTAATTGTAACCAATGGATCACGACTGGCTTCAATTAAACTCCTTGCATATTGCGAACCTTGCTTTATTGCTTCCATTTTATTTACTCAACTAATTTGGTAATGAACTATCAGGATTCCCAATATCTTCAATTGGGCTTCGTTTTTTATCTTTTAATTTTTTAAAATGTGAAGGCGTTAAACCAGTAACTTTTTTAAATTGGTTTGATAAGTGTGCTACACTACTATAGTGCAGTTTATATGATATTTCAGTGAGATTAAGTTCATCATATAACATTAACTCTTTAGCCCTTTCAATTTTATGAATGATAATAAATTGTTGTATTGTAATACCTTTTACTTCCGAGAATATATTGGAAAGATAAGTGTAATCGTGGTCCAATTTTTTACTAATATATTCTGAATAATTTATTTTTGGTAATTCTTCAGAATAATGTACCATTTCTATAATTACATTTTTTATTTTTTCAATTAGTACCGCCCGTTTGTCATCCATTAATTCGAGACCAGATACATCCAAAGCAGTTTTTAGTTCTTCTCGCTGTTGAGGCGAAATATTTTCCATAATGTCAATTTCTCCTAAATCAACTACTACAAAATGTAGATTCATTTTTTTTAATGCATCCTTCACTGCCATTATGCAGCGATTACTTACCATGTATTTTATGTATAATTTCAATTCTATTTTTTTATATTAATGAAACGAAGATGTACAATTTTAACATTAATTTATCATACATTACAAAAAAGATATTAAATAAATCGCACTTTTTTATATTGATGATATAATAAAAAAAACAGTTTTGTTTATTATAAATAACAAAACTGTTTTTTTAGGGTTTGTGCTATTACCTCATGGCTTGTGTTACAAAAAACACCACAACACCCATTGTAACAAACGTAAGTAGAAAAATAGCTGCAAATTTTGTTATGCCAAACTCTCTAACAATTATTCTTATGGGTTCAGTAATAATAAGATTTATTAATTTAGTTACTTTTTTCCAAGCGCCTTGACCTTTTATTACATAATCTTTAGCGCCTTGTCTAAAAGTTTCTATCGCAATTGCAATATCTTCGTTACGTGATAAAATAATGACTTCCGTTTTAGGATTTTTTTCTTTAATTAATTTTAAAGTTTCTAAACCATTTTTTCCTTCCATATGATAATCAAGAATTACTATATGTGTATCTTTTTTTAAATTTATTAAACAGCTTTCTCCATCGTCAAAAGTTGATACGTTAATTGCATTCCCAAATCTATTTTTTAGGTAGTATTTTAAATCTGCAACCATTAGCCTGTTATCATCAACAATAAATAAATTTATTCCCTGGGTTTCCATTGGCGTCCTTTCTTTTTAAATTAGTTAATAATTATAACAAAGGTTGCATAATTTAAACTGTAAAGCGTTGCATAACAAAATCAAAAAATTACATATTTCACACGTTTTTTTAAAATTCTTTTAAAAAAAATTTATTTAATCAAAAAAAGTGCATTTGTTGTTACTATTAAAAAATAGATTTATCTATCTAAAATTAATTAGCAGGAATATAAATATCAAATGTGGCACCTTTATTTAATTCGCCAGTAGCGGTAATAATACCTTTATGATTTTCAACTATTTTTTTTACAATAGCAAGCCCAATACCTGTGCCACCATATACTTCTTTACCATGTAGTTTTTGAAACACACCAAAAATACGTTCACTAAAATGAGGCTCGAAACCAATACCATTATCCTTAACAATGATGTGACAATAATTTTTTTCGGGAGATAGTTTTTCGTTATTTAATTGGCTGCCTTTTACAATACTACTCTTTATTAGTATTTGTGGAGACACTGCTGGGTTTGAAAATTTTAGAGCATTACTTACAAGGTTATACATAAGCTGCCTAAATTGAAAAGGAATAACATTTGCAAGACAAAGTTCGTTAGATATTATGGTTGCGTGTTTTTCTAAAATAGTTTCTTTAAGTTCGGCTTTTACCTCTTCTACAATTAAATTAAGTTCGGTTTTTTCGAAAGTATGGTCGGTGGTATTTATACGTGAAAAGGCAAGTAAATCGTCAATCAATTGTTGCATTCTTGCCGCAGCTAATTGCATCCTTTGAAAATTATATTTACCGTTTTCACTTAAGTTTTTATTTTCATTTTCAAGTATCATCGATACAAAAGTTTGTATCTTTCTTAATGGCTCTTGCATATCGTGACTGGATATATAAGTGAATGCAAGCAATTCCTTATTGGCAATACTTAACTCTGCCGCACGTTTTTCTTTTTCTTCGTTTTGAAAGGCGAGTTCTTTATTAGCAATAATAAGTTCGGCTGCACGTTTTTCTTTTTCCTCATTTTGAAATGCGAGTTCAGTATTAGCAATGCCTAATTCGGCTGCGCGTTTTTCTTTCTCAAGATTTTGAAAGGCCAGTTCTTTATTAGCAACACCTAATTCTGCGGCACGTTTTTCTTTTTCATTATTTTGAAAAAGAAGTTCTTTATTGGCAACAAGTAATTCCGCTGCACGTTTTTCTTTTTCTTTATTTTGAAAAAGAAGTTGCTGATTGGCATTGATTAACTCCGTTACCCTTTTTGCTTCTTCAGCTTTAAGAAAAATTATTTGCTCATTGGCGATGTTCAATTGGTTTAAACAATGCTCCTTTTTTTGCATTTGTTTGGCAAGCTCTTTTTTTGCAAGTACCAAATCAGAAGTTGTTTTATTATCCATTGTTATAAGAAGATTTTTATACAAAATTATTTAATAAGGAGTTATATTTTTATTTCAAATCTTGATATCGATTGAACTTATGTTGATGTGTTATAGGAATGGTTAGGCCTAATTATGTAATGTAAGCCTATTAGTTAACTATTAAGATTTTAGAATTTGAAATAAATCATGCATATAAAATTATCGGCTAAGAGCTTACATATTATTTTAAATAAAAATCGGCTTAGGGATGTTTACTTTTTGATATCAAACTTTCTGACTAATAAAGTAGTTCACAACAGATCAATTCTTTGATTGAATAGAAGAGATCATTGCAAGAAAATTAGAAGAAAAATTAGCAGCGCAAAATGTCAA
>JAYVNT010000468.1:0-10003 GCA_043758285.1 Flavobacterium sp. | reverse complement strand
TAATTGGAAAAGAAGATGACGAAATAGTAAAACCAACCGTAAAAAAATTATTTGAAAAAGGGACACTTGTTTTTGGACCTTTTGCTGCCGATGGTTTTTTTGGCAATAGCCAATATGAAAAATATGACGCTGTTGTTGCGACTTATCACGATCAAGGTTTGATTCCTTTCAAAACACTTTCTTTTGGGAACGGTGTAAATTACACGGCTGGTTTGAATAAAATCAGAACGTCACCCGATCATGGAACGGCTTATGAAATTGCTGGAAAAGGTGTTGCCGATTATAATTCGTTCAAAGAAGCAGTTTATACGGCAATTGATATCTACAATTCTAGAAATCAGCACCAAGAAATCAGCAAAAACCCTATGAAAACAAAGGAAAAGCAGTTATAAACAAAAAAATGTTTATAAGGTTATTAGAATTACAATAATTTTATATCTTTGCACTCCGAAACTTCGGACTCAAATTGTTGTTTAGATGAAAAGTACGAGTGAATATTTAATTCCTTTCATAGGATTAAAAATTGGAAAGCATCGGTTTGAATTTAATATTGATAAAAAGTTCTTTGACGAATTTAGTTTTGATGAATTTGAAAGTTGTAATATAATTGCAAATGTGGTTCTTGAAAAAAAAGCAACGATGCTGGAAATCAACTTCAAACACAAAGGGACAGTTAATGTTCCATGCGATTTAACAGGAGAACAATTTGATTTGCCTATTAAAGGGAAAATTAAATTGGTAGTGCAATTTGGAGAAGAATTCAATAATGATAATGATGAATTGTTAATTCTTCCTCATGGAGAACATCAAATAGATTTGGCACAATATATTTATGAAATGATTGTGTTGTCTATTCCCCCAAAAAGGGTTCATCCAGGAGTAAAAGACGGAACATTAGAAAACGAGGCACTACAAAAACTGAAAGAGTTACAAGTTAAAAAAATAAAAGCCGAAGCAAAAAAAGAAGAAGAAATTGACCCACGTTGGGACAAATTAAAACAACTATTAACGGATAAATAATATAATAAAATGGCGCATCCTAAGAGAAAAATCTCCAAAACAAGAAGAGATAAAAGAAGAACTCATTATAAAGCAACTGTTGCTCAAATTGCGACTTGTCCAATAACTGGAGAAGCACATTTATACCATAGAGCTTACTGGCATGAAGGTAAAATGTACTACAGAGGTCAAGTAGTTATTGACAAATCAGAAGCTGTCGCATAAGTAAAGTTTTTTTACAAAACTAACTCTCACTTTGTGGGAGTTTTTTGTTTAAATGAAATTTAATAAATATACCATCTCAAAAGACTTTAGGTATTATTTTTTTTTGTAATTTCAACAACTTTTTAAGTTGAAAAACTGTAAAGAAAACATCATTTTATGACCAAAATTACCGCAGCAATTACCGCAGTTGGAGCTTATGTTCCAGACTTTGTACTTTCAAATCAAGTACTAGAAACATTGGTTGACACTAATGATGAATGGATTACTACACGTACAGGCATTAAAGAAAGACGACTTCTAAAAGAAAAGGGAAAAGGGACCTCTTATTTGGCAATAAAAGCTGCCCAAGATTTAATTTCAAGATCCAAAATTAACCCTGCAGAAATAGATTTAGTAATCATGGCTACCACAACGCCTGATTTACCAGTGGCTGCAACAGGAGTTTATGTTGCAACCCAGATAGGAGCCGTTAACGCTTTTGCATACGATTTACAAGCGGCATGTTCCAGTTTTTTATACGGAATGTCAAATGCTGCAGCTTACATTGAATCAGGCAGATATAAAAAAATACTTTTAATTGGTGCCGATAAAATGTCTTCTATTATTGATTATACCGATAGAGCTACTTGTATTATCTTTGGAGATGGTGCTGGCGCCGTTTTATTTGAACCCAATTTTGAAGGTCTTGGTTTGCAAGATGAGCTTTTAAAGAGTGATGGCATTGGCAGAGAATATTTAAAAATAGATGCTGGTGGTTCTATTCTCCCTCCTTCAAAAGAAACAGTAGAAAATGGTCAGCATTTTGTTTTTCAAGATGGAAAAACAGTTTTCAAATATGCAGTTTCTGGAATGGCTGATGTGAGTGAAAAAATCATGGAACGCAATAAGTTGACTAAAGATGACGTCAACTGGTTAATAGCACATCAAGCCAACAAACGAATCATTGATGCTACTGCAAACAGAATGGGACTTGATGAAGAAAAAGTATTGATAAACATTCAAAAATATGGTAATACAACCTCGGCAACACTGCCATTGTTACTAAGTGATTTTGAAAGCAAATTTAAAAAAGGGGATAATTTAATTTTTGCCGCATTTGGTGGTGGCTTCACTTGGGGTTCTATTTATTTAAAATGGGCATACAACAAACAATAAACTAATTATAAAACTAACTAATTATGGATTTAAAAGAAATTCAAAACCTAATCAAATTTGTATCCAATTCTGGAGTTGCAGAAGTAAAGTTAGAAACTGGTGATATAAAAATTACTATCAGAACTACTTTAGAAGGAAACTCACCGGATATTACGTATGTACAACAAGCACCGATGCAACAAGCTATTGCTGCTCCAGCTCCAGTAGCTGCTGTACCAGCCGCTCCAGTAGCTGCTGCACCAGCAGATGAAAATTCAAAATATGTTACCATAAAATCGCCAATGATTGGAACGTTTTATCGCAAACCATCTCCAGACAAACCAATGTTTGTTGAAGTAGGAACTACGATTTCAAAAGGTGATGTTCTTTGTGTAATAGAAGCCATGAAGTTATTCAATGAAATTGAAGCAGAGATTTCTGGAAAAATCGTCAAAATTCTTGTTGACGATATGTCGCCAGTAGAGTTTGACCAACCATTATTCTTAGTTGATCCATCTTAATTTAGACTACTTAGTCTACTTAGACTGGTTAGATTTAATTTCTAATAGTCTAAGAAGTCTAAAAATCTAAGAAGTCTAAAAATCTAAATTAAAAAAGATGTTTAAAAAAATACTAATTGCCAATAGAGGAGAAATTGCACTGCGTGTAATTAGAACCTGTCGTGAAATGGGCATCAAAACGGTTGCCGTTTATTCTACTGCTGATGCAGAAAGTTTGCATGTAAAATTTGCTGACGAAGCGGTTTGCATTGGTCCTCCGCCAAGTAATTTATCCTATTTAAAAATGTCCAACATTATTGCGGCTGCAGAAATAACCAACGCAGACGCCATTCATCCTGGATATGGTTTTCTTTCAGAAAACGCTAAATTCTCTAAAATCTGTCAAGAGCATGGTATCAAATTCATTGGTGCTTCGCCTGAAATGATTGATAGAATGGGTGACAAAGCATCGGCAAAAGCTACTATGAAAGCAGCCGGCGTTCCTTGTGTTCCTGGTTCTGAAGGTCTTTTAGAATCCTACGAACAAGCATTAGAATTATCTAAAGCAATGGGTTTCCCAGTGATGCTGAAAGCAACTGCTGGTGGTGGTGGAAAAGGAATGCGTGCCGTTTGGAAAGAAGAGGATTTACTAAAAGCATGGGAAAGTGCGCGTCAAGAATCGGCGGCGGCTTTTGGAAATGACGGAATGTATTTGGAGAAATTGATTGAAGAACCACGACATATCGAGATACAAGTGGTTGGTGATGCTTATGGAAAAGCATGTCACTTATCAGAAAGAGATTGCTCCGTGCAACGTCGTCATCAAAAGTTGACTGAGGAAACTCCTTCGCCATTTATGACGGATAATCTTCGCCACAAAATGGGAGAAGCGGCTGTGAAAGCGGCAGAATATATCAAATATGAAGGTGCAGGAACGGTTGAGTTCTTGGTAGATAAGCACAGAAATTTCTATTTTATGGAAATGAACACGCGTATCCAAGTTGAACACCCAATCACGGAACAGGTTATTGATTATGATTTAATTCGCGAGCAGATTTTAGTGGCTGCTGGTGTGCCAATTTCAGGTAAAAATTATTTACCACAATTGCATGCTATCGAATGTCGTATCAATGCGGAAGACCCGTACAATGATTTTAGGCCCTCACCCGGGAAAATAACCACATTGCATGCTCCGGGCGGACATGGTGTGCGTCTTGACACCCACGTTTATGCGGGTTATACAATTCCGCCAAACTACGACTCGATGATTGCCAAGTTGATTACCACAGCGCAAACCCGACAAGAAGCTATCAATAAAATGAAGCGTGCTTTGGACGAGTTTGTGATAGAAGGCATCAAAACCACCATTCCTTTTCACAGGCAATTGATGGACGAACCCGATTATGTAGCCGGAAATTATACCACCGCTTTTATGGATAGTTTTAAAATGAATGATCCAGAATAAATAGAAAAACCCAACTTCTTCAAGTTGGGTTTTTATTTTTTTATTCCCACGCAAAAGGATTTGTGTGGTTGCGACGAACCTTTAATGGTAGATTTTTATTTACAATGAGCCTAATAGAATTCTTTGGTCATCATCAGAACGTCCAGGTTGCCAGTAAGCATCTCCTTTTACTTCTGATGGTATTTTGTAAACTAAATTTGTTGTTTTTGTTGTTAATGGATTTATTTGGTCTAACAAAACCCCCCAGCCTTCCAGCATTACAGTTTCAGATTTGTCAAATTCATAATCTTTTCCGTTATAGTTTATCCAAACAGAACCATCCATTAACATTCTACTTTCATTGTCTGTATTTTTAAAAGTTGCATTTATTATCAAATAACTATTTCCACTTTCTGGTTTTAGGTCTGCATATTGGTTTCCAGTACTAACTTTATCTTTGACTTCTACTTTGTTTACAGTAATATCAAAATAATCTGTTTTTAGAACTTCTCCAACTTTTACACCTGTTGCAGTATTACTAGTTGCAGTTTCTTCAGTTTCTCCTTCAGTGGTTGAAGTTGTTGCTGGTGTAGTTGAATTTTTATCGTTGTTTCCAACATTTGCAATGACAATTAATGCAATTAGTATTGTTACTCCGATTTTCCAACCTTTTGAAATTGTTGAGTTTTTCCATAATGCATAAAGGCCTACAGGGAAAAAGAGTATACATAAAATTACGACTAACCAAGTTTTTTCGTACCAAGCATTTGAGTTGTTGTTTTCCATAAAATTTAAGTTTTGAGTTTAATTATTAGTAATAGTTTGTTTTATTTAATGATGATCATAATTAACCCCCGCTAATCTAACCAATTTTAGCTACATCAACGAGGGTTATTTTCTTTTTACTCCGGCACCATCACAATCACCACCTCGGTAGTAATGCCGTTGACCACCACAAAATCCATTTTGACGCTTACATAACCTGGGCGTTTTACCACCAAATTATGGGTTCCTTCTCCAAGATTTAGAATACTGCTGTAGCCACGTGCGCTGGTGGTGCGGTTAATATTATCGGGCGTTATGCTTATTCCAACTGCAGACAAAGGCAGGTTGCTGCCCTCTATTACCGTTTGAAAAGTAACGCTCAGAGTTTGTGTTGGGCTGTCGTTTATCAACCGCAAGGTGCCATACCCATTTACAAATGCGGGTTGGGTTGCTGCCAGCATCTCGATATCATTATCCAATCTTTTTTCTAATACATTAACCATAATGTCTGGGATAATCTCGGCTATTTTTGCCGTAGAAACGGTACGTTTGGATATGGCTTCGGTAGGGTTTTTCATGATTGCGCCAAAGTTACCATTAGCCGTGTTCAGTGCTGTTACTGTTGCAGCTACTATACCATATGGCGCAAGTGCGGCAAGGTTAGCGATTGCATCGGCCGCGAGGTTGGTGCAAATGCCCACTAGTTCTGCATCGCGAAATCGGCTTAAATCGGTGCGTGAATAATGGCAACGGTTATACAAATCGCCCATGCCACTGGCACCGGCATAGCTGCAGAGTGAAGCACCCATGCTGTAAGTAAGCGACTCTAGCGTGGCACGACTAGAATCTTTGTCGGCGGTTACTCCTGTGGTATTTAGTAATTGAATGGCCACTTGTGCAGCTAGTAAATCTATTTTGCTGCTAAGTACCGTCTTGGTAGCTGTAATGGGCGCGTTGCCTGCCCAAAGCGTTGGGTTATCGTCTAAGTGGTTTTCGACTGATAACATCATGTCGTACTGGTCAATCTGCTGTCTTTCCATAAATGTAGTTGTTTGTTAGTTATTGAATAGCGTTAAATTTGTACAGCAATTTAAATAATTATACAGCAATAAAAAAATATTGTTAGTAAGTTTTTTCTTTTTAAACTATAAAATAGGGTTGCCAATCAGTAGTTTATGCAACACAATCCCGCACATTCCTTGCAGAATGTAGAGACACGATTGTTTTATCTAGAGATGCCATTGCTGTGTATGGAGACGTCATTGCTTTATCTGGAGTTGCCATTGCTGTGTATGGAGACGCCATTGCTTTATCTGGAGACGTCATTGCTTTATCTGGAGATGCCATTGTTTAACCCAGAGACTAGATTGTTTTATATGGAATGCCAATTGCTACTAAAACATTGGATACTCCCGATAAAACATTAGGTGTTCTCAGTAAAACATCGGGAATCGCTTAGAGGGTTTCCTTCAACCATTTATAAAATTCGCGTTGCCACACCATCGCATTTTGGGGTTTAATCACCCAATGGTTTTCTTCGGGCAGGTAGAGCAAACGGCTCTTGACACCACGAAGTTGTGCTGCCTGAAATGCTTCTTGCGCTTGTCCCACAGGCACTCGATAGTCTTTACCGCCTTGTATAATCAGGATGGGTGTGTTCCATTTATCCACAAAATTTATTGGGTTGAACTGGTTGTATGCCTTCTGGGCAACGGCATTATTTTTATCCCAATATGCGCCACCAAAATCCCAGTTGTTGAAGAACACTTCTTCGGTGGTGCCAAACATGCTTTGCGTATTGAAAACCCCATCATGAGCAATAAACGTTTTGAAACGGTTGTTGTGAATGCCCGCCAAATAGAATACAGAATAGCCACCATAACTCGCGCCAACGCAACCCAAACGGGCTTTGTCAACATAGCTTTCTTTAGCAACGTCGTCAATGGCAGAAAGGTAATCGTCCATAACTTGTCCGCCCCAATCTTTAGAGATTTGCTCGTTCCAAGCGCGCCCGTGACCGTACATTCCTCTGCGGTTTGGTGCCACCACAATATAGCCCTGTGAAGCCATCAACGAAAAATTCCAACGGAAAGAATAAAATTGTGTCAACGGAGATTGCGGTCCGCCTTGGCAATAAAGCAGGGTTGGGTATTTTTTGGTTTTATCAAAGTTGGGCGGAAGGATTACCCAAACCAACATTCTCTTGTTATCGGTGGTGGTTACATAGCGTCTTTCGTATTTTGGCAACGCCAATTTAGAGTATGCTGCGTCATTGGTTTTGGTCAATTGCAACCATGTTTTTTTCTTCAGGTTATAGGAATAAATTTCTGTGGCATGATTCATATCGGTTCTACCAACAATGACATTATCTGCTGAAAAACCAATAATATCATGCACATCAAAATCGTCATTAGTAAGTTGCTTAACATTAGAAGCAATTCCTGCCATGACAGTATATCCGTGTAAATCAATTTCAAACAACTGTAATGTTCCGTCAAAAGCGGCTATAAAATAGATTTTTTTCCCATCAGTACTCCATTTGTAACTTTCTACAGAACCGTCCCAATTGGCAGTCAGATTAATGTCAACACCATTAAGGCGAACAATAATGTCATTTTTATCCGCTTCATAACCATCGCGTTTCATTTGCAGCCAAGTTAAATTGCCAGCAGGCGAGAACGTTGGATTGGTATCGTAACCCGGATTGCTTTCGGTCAGGTTTTTAGTTGTTTTGCTTTCGATGTTGTATTCATACAAATCGGTATTGGTGGAAATGGCATAAGCGGTCCCAAATTTCTTTTTAGAAACATAGATAATGCTTTTGCCGGAAGGCGACCAGATGTAATCTTCATCACCACCAAACGGTTTTTGTGGCGAGTCAAACGGTTCGTCTTTCATGATGTCAACGGGCACGGCTTTGGCTGCGGTGGCAGCATAAAAAACATGGTTGTGTGTTCCGTTGTTCCAAGTGTCCCAATGGCGGTAGTCTAAACCGTCGTATATCTGCACCTCCGATTTGTCTAATTCAGGATAGAAATCCTTACCGAAAACTTTTTCGGTTTTAACTTCATCGTTTGATAAAATATATTTGCCATCTGGTGAAACATTTTTATCAGCCACTAAATTTTTAGTCTGCGCTTCTGTTACTTCGACAGGATTTCCTCCAGTAACGGGAATGGTATAAAACTTCGAATTTGATTTATTTTCTGCTACAACTGGCGTTGAAACTTTATAGACGATTGTTTTTCCGTCTTTAGAGATGCCAAGAGCGGAAACTCTGCCAAGTGTCCACAAGGTTTCTGGCGATAAAACTTGTTGCGAGGATGCGGTTATGCTTATTGTACTGATGATTAAAAAAAGTATTCTTTTCATTGTGATTTTATTTGAGATGCTAAAAGTAGCAAAATTAATTCATAAAAAAGTCCCGATTTATCGGGACTTATCATGTTATTATTTAAAAAATATTATTCTTTAATAAAACGTTTTGTAGCGGTTGCAGTTCCGTTAGAAACTTCGATTAAGAACGTACCGGTACTTAATGAACCAACATAAATACTTTCGTTTTCAATTTTACCACTTCCTAATTCTTGTCCCACCATATTGAAAATTCGATATGTTGATGGCGATTCAAGATTAGCAATGTTTAAAATGTCACCTTTCACCGGATTTGGATACAAGTTGAATGAAACTCTAGCATTTGTATCGTCAATTCTTGCTACAGATGTAATGTTAACGGTATAATCTTCGACTTGTCCATAAGAGAAGGTTTCACAAGACGTTGGTGTTCCGTTGTATTTCATTGAAACTCTCATTCTTGTAGATCCTAAAGTTGCTGTTGCAGGAATTGTGAATGTACCAGTAGCAGGAGTTGCCGTTGAAGTTGCTTTTGTAAACACTGTTTCACCAGCATCGGTAAAGACACCGTTTTGGTTGTAATCAATAAATACCGCATATCCTTCAGAGTAAACCGTGCTTGTCCAATTAGGAGTAATGGTAATTGTATAAGCAGTTCCTCTTCCAGCATTAGTAGAAAGAGCTGTAAAGTTTTCGTAACCTGCAGTTCCTGTTGAGGTGTTGCTGATAGTTCCAAAAGCTACTTTACCAATCTTTTCATCAGTAGTAACATTCCCTTGCGAAGCACAATACGATATAGTAACCACAGTAGTTGTTACACTCACGGTGTTGCTAGCAGGAGAAACGTTTCCGGCTGCGTCTTTAGCAAAAACATAAAAAGAATAGGTTGTAGAAGTTGTTAAACCTGTTACTGCGTATGAAGTTGAAGCTACATTAGCTTTAAACACGCCACCTTGATATACATCATAAGATGTAACACCTACATTATCTGTTGCACCTGACCAAGTAAGATTTGTAGCCGATGCAGTAGTCCCAGAAGCTGTTAAAGTTGGCGCAGTTGGCGCAGTGGTATCTACAACTCCTGCTTGAATGTTAACCGTATAATCTTCTACTTGTCCATAAGAGAAGGTTTCGCATGATGTTGGAACACCATTATATTTCAAAGAAACTCTCATTCTTGTAGCACCTAAAGCAGCAGTTGCAGGAATGGTAAAAGTACCAGTTACCGGCGTTGTTGTAGAAGCAGCTTTAGTAAATACTGTTTCGCCAGCATCAGTAAACACGCCATTATGGTTATAATCAATAAAAACCGCATAACCTTCTGGATACACTGTGCTTGTCCAAGCTGGAGTAATTGTAATAGTTGTCGCTGTATTGGCAATAACATTAGTTGAAAGCGCTGTGAAATCTTCGTAACCAGCAGTTCCAGTTGAGGTGTTGCTGATTGTTCCGTAAGCCACCTTACCAATTTTTTCATCAGCAGTGTTACTTCCTAGTGAAGAACAATAAGCTATTGAAGCAACTAAAGTAGTTACACTAACACTATTGCTTGCGGCAGAAACATTTCCAGCAGCGTCTTTAG
>JAYVNT010000467.1:0-3233 GCA_043758285.1 Flavobacterium sp. | reverse complement strand
ATAGTTTAGAAACAATAAAAAATTCCTTTTTTTACATTTTTAGTTCTATCGTTATCCTTGGTGGAGCTTATTTATACCATATGTACCATAAATATTATGATGTACTTATCGGTGTAGTTGTTCTTGTTATTTTTGGATATGTTGCTCGACCAATTAAAAAAGAGATGTTCATAAAAGCCTATATCGATGCTGTAAATAAGAAAAAGATAGAACGCGTTTTTTAAATTCTAGATAAATGATTTAACAAAAATCGCCTCCCCCTTCATCATAAAATAAGAATGTATAAAAAATTAAATTTTATGATATGTGGCAATGCATGCTTGCTGAAGAGACTTTCCTTAAGTGTTTATTTATGATATAATATTTATACCATGGATCATCGAAATATTAATTTTGAATTCGTATCTGAAGAAAATATGAATATCAACATCTATCCAAATATTGGAACGATTATTACAGATAAGCATACGATCATGGGTAAATGTTCTAAATGTGAAAAGATGACCAAACTTTATCCATGTATTGGAGAGTGGTGTGCTGGTCCGACTTGTTCCTATCTTTGTTGGAGTTGTGCAAAGTAAAGTGTTAATTTAGAATTATTTAATTTTTGAAAGTATTTGATGTTAAGTAATATTACTTTTGAAAAATATATAATTCTGTTTTACATAATTCAAATTTATTAAAAAATTTATCGAAATGGGATAGTATATGAAAAAATTAGAGCTATGAGAAAATATATCCTATACAAATTTTATTCATATATAAAAGAGGGGCTTTTTTGATTAATAAAATAAAAGCTCTAATTTAAAAGTATTTCAATACACCATTCAAACATCTAATATCTAAATTGTATACAAGTAACAAAACTATGATATCTAAATATATAAATTAAGGAAAAGACAAGCTTATATGATTAAATATTCACCGCCACTGATAAAAACAATAATTTCTAAAAAAAATAAATTGTCAATTATGAATATCGTAAAATCTCCAATTTTATTTTTTTTATTAGCAGTTGGAATCCCAATCTCCATTGAAATTGGCATTGGGAATGAAGTCCATATGCAGCGTACATTAACCTCAGAATCTTATGTAGAAGCCATTGGAATGGCAGCTGAAATTTATTATAACGATAAAAATAATTATCCGGAAAATCTTCTCGAACTTACGAGGGGTAATCAATATTTATCTAATATCCCAACAGATGGTGAAGATACAGCAAATAGAAATACATTTACCTTAACAAGACTTTATAAATCAAAATATCAACAAGAAATTATTGTTCGTGATAACGTTGAACATTCACCTATAACGCTTTCAAATTTGCATAAATTTAATAGCGTAAATGCATGGAAAAAGAATGATTCACTCTGTGGCTATATCGGATGTACACGAATTATGTATAATTCCTCAAATGGTATAATGGGATACTAGGCTAAATATATAATTAATCCCGGTTCGTCTAATTGGTAGGGCAGCAGTCTCTGACATTGTTTATCATGGTTCGAATCCATGACTGGGAGTATATTTTTCCCAGGACTTATTAAAAAGGTTTTATATGAATCTTCGTAATCCCGATATTATTTCTCATATAGTATCAGGTATCGCATATGGTGACTCAATGGGTCTACCATGGGAAAATCTTAAACCTTCGTCAATTCCAAAAAATACTCATACTATTGGCAATATTTCAAATCGTATGATTTCAGATGATACAGAACATGCACTCTTCACGCTAGCCGCGCTCTATAATACGAACAAGAACGAATTTGAACCTGCTCTACGAGAGAGATTCAACCGTTGGTTTTCTGCGTTCCCACCGTCACTCGGAGGAGCAACGTTGCGCTCTGGACTTTTAAGCATATCTGGCGTCAAACGGTCTGGCGTAAAGTCCCAAGGAAATGGTCCACTTATTCGGGCAGCTATGCTTGGAGCTGCTGTAGAAAATGATATTTTACGAATTCCTCTCATTGATATATCGACAAATTTAACCCATCATGACCCTATTGCTCGGGCTTGTGCACGTATGACAGCTGAATACGTTGTTGCTCGATTAGAAAAACGCAATGTTGTTGTTGAAGCAAATCTTGGCAGATGGGTTAAACCGATGAATCTTGCACTATCTAAAGCGTCTACATCCGACATTGCATTAGCCTGCGGATTCAATTTAAAAAATGGAGTATCTGGGCATGCTCCTGTAACGCTTGTAATGGCAATCCATATCGCAGAAAAATATGCGAACATGGAAGAAGCAGTTACAGCAATGATTTCACTTGGTGGTGATGTTGATTCAACCGCTGCACTCGTTGGAGCTTTCCTTGCAGCATCTGGTAGTAAACCACCAAAAAACTGGGATTTAGCGATAAATGATATAATTTGGTCAGATATTGCATCAAATATTTTGAATGGTGGCGACTGGCCACATCATATTGGAAAAATACGAAAGAGAAATATTCATCAACTTGTCTGGGCACTTCAAATGATGTTTGGTAGAAAACTAAAAATTCGACTATTTGGAGCTAAAGCTGCTTAAAATTTAATTACTAAATTAAAATATCATAAATACCATTTCGTTAAACAGAATAAAACCGATATTTATGTTTCATTTTAGAAATATTGCTTATATATACGACTATGTTTTAACGTATATTAAGCTAAGTATTTCTTCGATTCTTCTTGGGCTCCAACAATAATCTCATTTATAAAATTACTAAATTGTCCACCAAAATTTGGACGAAGATGAGCTGCAATAAAAAATTCTTCTAAATCACCACAGAGTTCACTTTGGAACTCTATTGCTTCTCCCGGTGATTTTCCACTTTCAATATCTTGATAGAATCGTTCTACAAACTCTAAAACATTTGTATGTTTGATAATTCCAAGACAAGATTTTTTTGTTTCAATTACCTCAAAACCACTAGATATTAAAAATAAATACATCTTGAAAAATTTTATACGATTTATATGAAAGAGATATATATTTTCTCTAATAACATTTTGGGAAAGATCTTGCATGGTTGTCCTAAGTGTTAAAGCTATTCTCGCGAAGTCTTGAGGATTTTCTTTATATCCAAGATACCCTAATTCTATTTTTTTAATTTTATCTTGACTAACTCCGGTATATTCAACAAGTTTGTCTTGAGATAATCCCATCTGTAAACGTTTAATTTTAATCGCTCTACCGAGTACGTTTTGTCTGTTCTGTATCTCGTCAATCATGAAAAGAATATATC
>JAYVNT010000466.1:0-3233 GCA_043758285.1 Flavobacterium sp. | reverse complement strand
GAAGTTGTTGGATTAAATGGCGCAGAACATTTAGAGTCCGTAGACATCAATGAAAATGGTGCACACAGAACTATTAAAACCGATTATTTTATTCCGCTATTTGGATTGACACCAAAACTTGGCGCAATAGCCAATTGGGGTTTAGAAATCGAAAAAAATGCAATCAAAGTTAACAATGCTTTGGATTATCAAACCAACATTGAGGGCATATACGCCATTGGTGATGTAAATACGTATCCGGGAAAATTAAAACTGATTCTGTGTGGTTTTCACGAAGCAACATTAATGTGTCAAAGTGTTTACCAACGTATGAATCCAGGAAAAAAGTACGTGTTAAAATACACTACTGTTTCTGGTGTTGATGGTTTTGATGGAACAAGAAAGGAAGCTGAAAAAGCAGTAGTAAAAGCGATTGAATAATTTAATATCTTTGATATAAATTCAATTTATGGAAAGTTATAGACTGGACAGAACTGTCGTTTCAAAATCTACTTTTGAAGAAGCAGATGATCACGTTACTTACTACAAAGATAAATCTTACTTAGAGCGTTTAAACCATGCATGCTTTCTAATAAATCAAATTTTTTGCATAACTCAAGACACTAAAATTGATAAGACTTTAATTCAAAAAAGGAAACATGCCAAATCTGTTTAATTTAGATTTTGTAGATTTTTTGGAACTTTTAGATAAATATCAGGTTGAATATCTATTAGTCGGCGGATATGCTGTTATACTCCATGGTTACAATAGAACAACAGGCGACATGGATTTGTGGGTAAAAAAATCTTCGCAAAATTATATAAAATTAAAAAATGTATACTCGGATTTTGATGTTCCGATTTTTTCTGAAAACGACTTTAATTCTGAAAAATTTGATGTCTGGTCAATCGGCAAAGAACCAATTAAGATTGAAATCCTTACCGATGTAATAGGATTAGTTTTTGATGAAAGTTTTAAAAATTGTAATTGGTTCGAATTAGAGAAATTTAAAGTACCTTTTATAGATTTTGAAGATTTAATCAAAACTAAAATGGCATCAGGAAGATATAAAGATTTGGCTGATATTGAGCAGTTAGAAAAGCTAAAGAAAAACAAATAAATGCCACAAGACATTACCCTAAAAATTACCGATCGCGATGGTGTTACTCACAACGTGCAAGCGCCAACAGACATGAACATGAGTGTCATGGAGGTAATTCGAGCATACGAACTTGCCGAAGAAGGAACAATTGGTATTTGTGGTGGAATGGCTATGTGCGCTTCGTGCCAGTGTTATATCCTAAATGAAATTCCACTTCCAGAAAAAGAATCAGATGAAGAAGCGATGCTTTTGGATGCTTTAAACGTGAAAGAAAACAGCCGTTTGGGTTGCCAAATTCACATCACAGAAGCCATTGATGGATTAGAAATCGAATTAGCTCCAGAAGTTTAAATTCCAAGTTTTATTTTTGCTTTAGGCAAAATCCGCTGAACAAATTTTGAATATGCAATAGTTGAAGGATGTAAACCATCCGTGGCTACTAATTCAGGTTGCGCTAAGCCCAGTCTAGTGATATCGGTAATATTTATAAAAGTGATATTGTTTGAACTACAATAATTTTCAGCAAATGTATTATACAAATCTATTCCATTTGATATTGACTGAGAACCATTTCCATAAGGTGTGAAGGCATAATCAGGAATAGAAACTACAATTACTTTGTATTTGTCGCCTTTGGCAAATTGTATCGCTTCATTGACTAATTCCGGGAATTCCTGTTCATACAGATTGAAAGGTTTGTTTTGATATTGATTATTCACACCTATTAAAAGTGTGACTAAATCATAATCATTACTAGGGTTTTCAGTAACAATCGCTGATTTTAAATTGGTTGTTGTCCAGCCCGTTTGCGCAATAATTTTAACCTGAAAAGTATCATTTGGGTTCAAATATTTTCCAATACTATCTTTTAATTGTATTGGAAACCGACACGTTTCGCAAACACTTTGACCGATGGTATAACTATCTCCTAATGCTAGATATTTAAAGTTTTTTGGAATTGGGTTTTGAGTATATGGAACAATAGTATCAGTACTACAGCTTAATAATAAACCAGCAATTAAAAAAAGTATTATTTTAGTTTGAAGTTTCATTTTAAGATTATGCTAACTCCAAAGTAGCTTCAATTTTTTCTTCAATAGCATCCCAAAGTCCAATTCTTTTCTCTAATGCAGCAATAGAGACTTCTTCCACATCATGCCATTTTTGAGCATCATCTTGACAAAGTTTTGTTATCATTTGCATTGCCATCGGGCCGTGTTCGTCAGCATCTAGTTCGATGTGTCTTTCAAAATAATAAATCAATTTTGATAAATCAGTTTCTGGAAAATTTTGTTGAAAATTTCGTAGAATTTCGGTAAACATATTTGGGATCAAATCTTCTCTTCCAAAGGTAAAGGCAGCCGCAATTTTATGCGTTTTTCCTTCTTCGATAACACGGAAAGTAAAGTCGAGAAACGCTTTAATATTTGAATGTAAATCACTTTTTTTAATGGCAATAAAAACGTTTTTGGTATCGATTACATTTTGCAAAAACGTATCTAATTCTGTCGTTTTTGCACCACAACTTTTCATGGCATCAACATACATTTCAAAATGGCTAAGTCGTTTTCCGTCCAAAGTCAAATCGCTTTCTTCAGCCAAAACAATTTCATTTATTAAATAACGCGTTTCTGGATTTTGAGTGGCAAACCAAGGGGTTGTTGTGCAGGTCAATTTGCTTTGTAAAGCTTTCAATAACGACATAAAATCCCAAACGGCATACACATGATTTTCTAAAAATTGATGTAAATCGTCAATAGTTTTTACTTTTTCGTAAAGCGAATGTTGCAATAAAATTTCTTTTTGCGATTGTATTTTCTCGTTGATAATTGAAATGTTCATGGCGTGTTTTTTTATATATACGAGTAATAGAATTTAAAGGATTTGAAACGACGTAAAAGTAAAAATGCTTTCCATTTCTGAAAAGCATTTTGTATAATTTTTATCTATTGTTTAATACTATTTAAACGCTGGAATGCCTGTAATATCGGCACCTGTAATCAGTAAATGAATATCATGTGTTCCTTCATAGGTTAAAACAGATTCTAAATTCATCATGTGACGCATGATTGAATATTCGCCGGTAATTCCCATTCCACCCAGCATTTGTCGTGCTTCGCGAGCAATTTCTACCGCCATCATCACGTTATT
>JAYVNT010000465.1:0-3243 GCA_043758285.1 Flavobacterium sp. | reverse complement strand
GGCCAATTTCTTCTTGCCCTTTATACTTTAGTTTGTGGATCATTTCTTGAACAATTCCTTTTTTGTGGAAATATAAAAATGCAGCACCAAACTCTAATGGTACCCGTCCATAAAATTTTCTAACTACTTCATTTTTATCATTAGAATGGTGATTGGTAATTGGAATCTCGTGTCTGCATTGGGTACAAATCACTATTTCGTTAGTCAATAAAAACGATTGACAACCAGCGCAGGACTTTGGGAAAAAGAGATTTAGCAAATGATGTAGCATGAAAAAGAAATTTCCTTACATAAAAGTATAAAAAAAATATTCTAATTGTTTTTTTAAAATCTGTTTTTATATTTTTGCAACCATTATGGCAAAACAAGAAGATTTATTTAAGGATGTAATTTCGCATGCAAAAGAGTACGGATTTATTTTTCCGTCAAGCGAAATTTATGATGGTTTGAGCGCAGTCTATGATTACGCACAAAACGGAGTAGAATTAAAAAAGAATATTAGAGAGTATTGGTGGAAAGCCATGGTGCAAATGCATGAGAATATTGTCGGTCTTGATGCCGCGATTTTGATGCATCCAACAACATGGAAAGCTTCTGGTCACGTTGATGCGTTTAACGATCCATTGATTGACAATAAAGACTCTAAAAAAAGATACAGAGCGGATGTTTTGATTGAGGATTATGCAGAAAAATTAAATCTCAAGGCAAAAAAAGAAATCGAAAAAGCAAGAGAACGTTTTGGTGATTCTTTTGATGAAGCACAATACAAAACGACCAATCCTAGAGTGATGGAATACCTTTCAAAAGAAAGAGAAATTCTGGAACGAATGGGTAAATCTCTTGGTTCTGGAGATTTAGAAGATGTAAAAGCATTAATCGATGAATTAGAAATTGCCGACCCTGAAACTGGTTCCAGAAATTGGACCGAAGTGCGTCAATTTAATTTGATGTTTGGTACTAAACTTGGCGCTTCTGCAGATACAGCTATGGATTTATACCTTCGTCCGGAAACGGCTCAAGGAATTTTTGTAAATTTTCTGAACGTTCAAAAAACAGGTAGAATGAAAATCCCTTTTGGCATTGCACAAACTGGTAAAGCGTTTAGAAATGAAATAGTAGCGCGTCAATTTATCTTCCGTATGCGTGAATTTGAACAAATGGAAATGCAGTTTTTTGTAAAGCCAGGCGAAGAAATGAAATGGTATGAATACTGGAAAGAAACGCGCTTAAAATGGCATTTATCACTAGGTTTAGGCGCAGCAAATTACCGTTTTCACGACCACGAAAAATTAGCACATTATGCTAATGCAGCTGCAGATATCGAGTTTAATTTCCCTTTTGGTTTCAAAGAACTGGAAGGAATTCATTCCAGAACCGACTTCGATTTGAAAGCACACGAACAATATTCAGGCAAAAAATTACAATATTTTGATACGGAGACTAAATCCAACTATGTTCCTTATGTAGTGGAAACATCCGTTGGACTAGATAGAATGTTTTTATCGGTTTTTGCCACTTCGTTGCAAGAAGAAACCTTGGAAGATGGTTCAACTAGAACGGTTTTACGATTACCATCGGTGTTGGCACCAACAAAAGCAGCAGTTTTACCATTGGTTAAAAAAGACGGTTTGCCAGAAGTAGCTCAAAAAATAATCGAAGATTTGAAATGGGATTTCAACGTTGCGTATGATGAAAAAGATGCTGTTGGAAGACGTTACAGAAGACAAGATGCTTTAGGAACACCTTTCTGTATAACCGTTGATCATCAAACTTTGGAAGACGAAACGGTAACCATTCGTCACAGAGATTCAATGAAACAAGATAGAGTTAAAATTTCCGAATTACGTGGAATTATTAATGAAGAAGTTTCGGTTAGAAACTGGTTAATGCGAATGTAATTCAATTTGCGATTTAAGAAGTAAAATCCCAAATACTAAAAAGTGTTTGGGATTTGTCTTTTCTGTAAGCATTTGTCTTGCTTAAAAACCACATATTAACAGTATTGCTGTTTCTGTTAACATTTTTTAAAACTCGAAACCCGATAGCTTACATTCGTTTCAACGAAAATTGATACGTTTTAACGTTTTTATTTTTCTAATCAGATATTTATTTTAATTTTATAAAAACAGTTAGTTTCCCCAAAACTACCCAACATTTTAATCTAATGATGCTTTCCCTAAATTAACGGAAAAGCTTTCATGAGCCATAGTTTTATTATAATTGACGACAATCAAGACGATGTCACGAAAACACAAGGCATTGCTGAGCGTTTTCGTAATTTGATCTTTTTGGCATCGGCTACTAATTATGATGATGGGGTGAATTTAATTCTAGAACATCAACCACATCTTGTATTTCTTGAGATAGATCCATCTGATAAAAAAAGTAATCTTTCGCTAAGTTTAATCAACGAGTTATACCGCTATTTAACCGTTGTTCCAAAAATTATTGTAACGACAAGCAAAAAAGATTTGGCTTATGATGCCTTGCAGTATGAAGTGGTTGATTATTTGTTGAAACCATTGAATATAAATGATTTTAGAAAAGCAATTCTAAAATTTGATCGCGCTATAAAATCGGATTTGCCATATATGGAAGTAAAGAATCCGGTGGCAACCTATGAAGTTTTAGATGAAGCCGAGGTTGAAACACTCAAAGAAGATGCTGTAGATGAAAACGCAAACGATATTGAAGTTAAAGTCACTCCATTTTCTATAGAACAGCCAACCGTGGTTGAGCGACCAGAGCAATCATTAGTTATTTGTGTCAAATCATATGGTGATTATCGTTATATCGACTCGAATGACGTGCTTTATTTTGAAGCCGATAACAACTCAACAGATATTCATTTGAACAATGGTGAGATGATTACGGCATTCAAAACTTTGAAGCATTTTGAAACCGTACTGCCACCAGCACAATTTCTTCGTATTCACAATAGTTATATTATTAATGTAAGTCAAGTTTCAAGAATTCATACCGGAAACACCGTTTGTTATATCAAAAACTCTACAACAAAACTGCCGTTCTCAAAATCTTATAAAGAGAATGTGGATTTGATTATTACTAGAATAGCCGCGGGTAATTATTTGGAAATTTAATTCTAAAAGAGTAGATTCACAAAAAAAGCACATGATACTTAGTGTTTTAATGGTTGACGATCATCCACCTAATTATTGAAGGATACAAATCTATTTTGTTTTTACAATTCTTAAACATCTTTTGGGAATTGATAACTGGAAT
>JAYVNT010000464.1:0-10068 GCA_043758285.1 Flavobacterium sp. | reverse complement strand
TTTAACAAAGGACTTTTCGGTTCGCGCGGCATTTTAGGCAAACTAGAAGAAGGCGAATTGCAACGCAAAGACCAAGACGGAATCACGCGTGAACAAGCGTTGAAAGATTTTGGTTGTGATGTAACTAAATTCAAGGAATCAGAATACAAACCGGGAAGTATTTTTTGCTTTTTAGAATTACATATCGAGCAAGGACCGGTTTTGGATATCGCTAACAAACCCATTGGCGTTGTTTCCGGAATTTCTGGACCATTGTGGTGGACAGTCAAACTCAAAGGAATGGCTGGTCATGCTGGTTCGGTTCCGATGCCGATTCGCAAAGATGCGATGGTTGGCGCTGCTGAAATTATTGTGGCGTTGAACGAAATTGCTACACAAGTTCCAGGAAATCCAACCGTTGGAACCGTTGGAACGTTAAAAGTTTTCCCCGCTTCGCGAAACATTATTGCCGAAGAAGTAGAAATGACTGTTGACTTGCGCGACATCGATTTGGAAAGGAGAAATCGGTACGAAAAACAACTACGTGACAAGATTGAAGCAATAACTAAGAAACATAAATTAACGTATTCTATTTCAGAAGACACGAAAAGCGATCCTCGTTATTGCGCCGATTGGATTAAAGAAATCATTCATACCGAATGTCAAAAACTACAATTGGATGAAATCGAATTGATGAGTGGACCGTTTCACGATGCGTTAACATTGTCTTATGTTTGTGATTACGGGATGATATTCGTCAGATGCAAAGATGGAATCAGTCACAATCCGCTGGAATATTCTTCTTATGAAGATTTAGCAATTGGTGCCAATGTTTTACTGGGAACAGTAACTCAAGTTTTGAAAAAATAAAACCAAATTAAATTACAAGCTATAAAGTTAGCCATCATAGAAATTTGATGGCTTTTTTTTATCGCTGAACTCGTTTCAGTGTCTTTCAATAAATAGTATCTTTACTTTTTCAAGACAAAACTATGTCCATTCAAGACACCAAAATACTTCATATTGACAGCAATCATCCTTTGTTATGGGAACAATTGGAACAAGTTGGTTTTCAAAACGAAGCTGATTTCACTTCATCCAAAGCTGGAATTGAAACCAAAATTCACAACTATCACGGCATAATTATCCGCAGTCGGTTTCAAATTGACAAAACTTTTATTGACAAAGCAATTAATCTGAAATTCATTGCTCGTGTTGGTGCAGGTTTGGAAAGCATCGATAGCGATTATGCAAAATCTAAAAATATTCATTTGATTGCAGCACCTGAAGGTAACCGAAATGCCGTTGGCGAACATGTATTAGGAATGCTTTTGTCATTAATGAACAAGTTGAATCACGCTGATAAATTGCTTCGAGAAGGGCATTGGATTAGAGAAGGAAACCGTGGCTATGAATTGGAAGGCAAAACAGTTGGGCTTATCGGCTATGGAAATATGGGAAAATCATTTGCCAAAAAATTGCGTGGTTTTGATGTTGACGTCTTGTGTTACGATATACTTTCAAATGTCGGCGATGAAAATGCCAAGCAAGTTTCGTTGCAAGAATTACAAGCTAAAGCCGATGTGTTGAGTTTGCATATTCCTTGGACTTTTGAAACAGATAAGATGATAAATTTAGATTTCATTAAAGCTTTTGCCAAGTCGTTTTGGTTCATCAATACATCTCGCGGAAAAAATGTGGTAACGGATGATTTGGTTGCTGCTTTGCAATCGGGAAAAATTTTAGGCGCAGGATTAGATGTGTTAGAATATGAAAAGTTATCCTTCGAAAATCTTTTTGTGTCTTCCCGAGCGCAGTCGAGGGAATTTCCCAAAGCTTTCGAATATTTGCTTCAAGCAGAAAATGTTTTACTAACGCCTCATATTGCGGGTTGGACATTTGAAAGTCATCAAAAACTGGCACAAACAATCGTAAATAAAATTCTTAGCTTACAATTGTAAAATGAATTTTATATATTAGAGCCATCAAAAAAACCTAACAAACAATATATTTTATGGAAGCACAAAAAGTTGACATGTTCATGATGATGAACGCTAAGTATTTCGAAGGACATCATCTCAATGTAATCAGGGAAAAATTAATTTCGCTCGACGAGTCAAAATGGGGATTAGTCCAAACCATGCAATTCAAAGACCCAACAACTTCAATCATTGTTTCCATCATTGCGGGTCATTTTGGTATCGACCGTTTTATGATTGGCGATACAGGAATGGGAGTTGGAAAACTATTAACTTGTGGTGGTTTTGGTATCTGGACTATCGTTGATTGGTTTCTAATTATGGGTGCAACTCGTGAGAAAAACATGGAAGCTTTTCAAAATACATTTTATTAATAAATGACCAAAAATAAGTTATATTCAGTACTGCTTATAGCTTGTTTAGCCGGAATAGGATATCTTTTTTACCAAATTAATTCTGTACAAAAGGAAGAATTTCATGTTTGTTTGTTCAAAAATGTGACGGGTTTTCCTTGTCCATCTTGCGGAACAACACGAGCAATTATGCTGCTTTTGAATGGTGAATTTGTAAAGTCGATGCAACTAAATCCTTTTGGAATTGTTGTGGTATTACTTATGGGGGCAATTCCACTTTGGATTTTGGCTGATATTATTTTGAAAAAAGATACTTTTTATTATTGGTATAAAAAAATAGAAACGGTTATCAGAAAACCGATTTTTGCCACGATTTTAATACTAATTGTAGTTCTCAACTGGATTTGGAATATATACAAACACCTATGATACAAGAAAAAACTTTTGCTTATAAACCATGCGAACACGAACGCGAAAAAGCATCCAATAGTTATTTAATGTCTTTAGTTGCGCTCATTGCCGGCATGCCTCTGCCGATAATAAATTTATTGGCAACCTTCTTTTTCTTTTTAGCCAATAGAAAAGGAACCTATTTTGTGCGGTGGCATTGCACTCAATCTTTATTTTCGCAATTGGCCTTATTAGGAATTAACAGCGCTAGTTTCTGGTGGACAATTTCTATTTTGTTTACGGATGAAAAAGTGAGTAATCAATATTTTGCCTATATTTTTTCGGTAATTATATTCAATTTATTGGAAATATTTTCTACCATTTATGCCGCTATTCAAGTCCGAAAAGGGAAGCATGTTCAGTTTTTGTTCTTTGGAAATATCACTAACTTAATTTGTAAAGCATAATGATAAAGAAAACAATTTTTCAAGGACTGATTATAGTAGCTGGATTTTTCCTCTTATGGTTTGGATTTTCTCAATTGGATTTCATGAGGTTTTTCAAAGTCCAAGAAAGAACAGAAAAAGTAGAACATAAACTTGGCGATTTAATTTGGGATGAAATACAAGAATCAGAAGATGTTATTACGAATGATACGATTGTAAAAACATTAGATTCGCTACTAAAGCCATTATGTGATGCTAATGATATTGAACGCGATTCGTTGAAAGTTCACATTGTTAAAAAAGATGAAATCAATGCTTTTGCTTTGCCTAATAATCATTTGGTAGTTTATTCAGGATTGATTGAAGATTGTGAAAGACAAGAAGCATTGCAAGGTGTTTTAGGACATGAAATTGCTCATATCGAAAAAAATCATGTGATGAAAAAGTTGTCAAAAGAAATTGGCTATTCTGTTTTGTTAACCGCAGCTGGAGGTTCAAAAGGCGGACAAGTTGCCCGACAAATATTGAAAACGTTAACCTCTTCGGCTTATGATAGAAAATTAGAAAAAGAAGCGGATATTACGAGTATTGATTATATGCTAAAAGCCAAAATTGACCCCAAACCAATGGCTGATTTTATGTATCAAATGGCTCAAGACAACAAATCGGATAAAAATATGGAATGGATTTCAGATCATCCAGAGTCAGAAGCACGAGCCAAATATATTTTGGAGTACATCAAAGGCAAGAAGTTAAAAAACAAACAAACAATCTCTGATAAAGTATGGAAAAATTTTCAGGAACAAGTTGGGAATGAATAATAAAAAGGAACTCATTGAGTTCCTTTTTATTATTTATAATTCTTCTCTTTTCTCTCCAGTTCCGCCTGAAACTCCTCCATTACAGGTTTCATGGTGCTCTCTGGAATATCTGCAATTCTTATGTACATCAATCCATCAATGGCGTTATTAAAAAGCGGGTCAACATTAAAGGCAACTAATTTTGCATTTTGCTTGATGTATTTTTTTATAAGTACAGGAAGACGCAAATTTCCGGGTTCGAGTTCGTCTATAATTTTATCAAATTTATTCAAATCGGCTTCCGCTTCATCGAAGATAAAATCTTTGTCGGCATCTTTAAGTTTTACTTTAAATTCTTTTTTTGGTTTAATATATTGTGCGATATATGGATCGTAATAATTCGATTTCATAAATTCAATCATCAACGACTTCGAGAAATCTGTAAATTGATTGCTAATACTTACGCCACCAAGCAAGAATTTATGTTCCGGAAAACGTAAAGTTGTATGTATAATTCCACGCCACAATAAGAATAATGGCATAGGTTTTTGTTGGTATTCTTTAACTATAAAAGCTCTCCCCATTTCAATAGATTGCTTCATCATTTCATACAATTCTGATTCAAATCGGAATAAATCATTTAGATAAAAACCTTCCATACCATATTTCGGAAAAATTTCAGAACCTAATCCCATTCGATATGCACCAGCAACACATTTTATCTCTTCATCCCACAAAAACATGTGGTGATAATATTGATCGTATTTGTCTAAATCAATAGACTCATTAGTTCCTTCTCCAATTTCCCGAAAAGTTATTTCGCGTAATCTTCCAATCTCATGCAGGATATTTGGAATTTTATGGGCTTCGGTAAAGAAAACTTCATAATTTTTACTTTGAAAAAATCTACAATCCGTTGCTCTCAATTGTGTTACTTCATCCATCATTTTTTCATGATTGGCTGGAAAAACGATTTCTTTTGGTGACTTTGAAGTTTTTAAATTTAAGTTTTGAGAACTTAACAACTTGCTTTCCTCGTTAAAAGAATTAGCCAGCATATAGGTCTTTCTTCTCAAAAATTCGGAGTAATCTTCTATCGTTTGATGTTCGTTTTGTTCTGCAACTGAAATCGGTTTTCCGATACGAACTTTTATAACACGATTTTTTTGGCTAAATACTTCTGATGGTAATTTAGCAGTTCTAAGCGTGTCTCCAATTTTGGATAATAGGTAAAAAAAGCGACTGTTTTTGGCATGAAAATAAATAGGAACTACAGGCACTTGAGCTTTTCGAATAACTTTTATTGCCCCTTCTTCCCATGTTTTATCAACAACTAATTGTCCATCTTTATAAGTAGAAACTTCTCCTGCAGGAAACATACCAAGTGGTTTTCCATCGCTCAAATGACGCAGTGTTTCCTTAATTCCAATGACGCTCGACTTGGCATCTTTATGATTTTCAAAAGGATTAACCGGCATGATGTATTTTTTCATCGGCTCAATCCGATGCAAAAGAAAATTAGCAATTATCTTAAAATTTGGCTCCCTTTCTAACATTAATTTCAAGAGCAAAACACCGTCAATTCCTCCAAGAGGGTGATTAGAAATAGTGATATAAGCACCGTCTTTTGGGAGTCTTTTAAAATCTTCTTCTGGAATTTCAAACTTGATTTGTAACTCATCCAAAATAGCATTTAGAAACTCAACATCTTGCAAGTGTTTATTCTTGTCATAAATTTTGTTGATTGTTGAAATCTTCAATGCTTTCATTAGTAACCAGCCAGCAAAAGTACCTAAAACCCCGTATTTATCAGCGTTTATTGCCTTTGCAACTTCTTTAGCAGTAACTAATCCCATGTATACTTTGTTTTTTGAGCTTGAAACAAAGATAGCAATTCTAGTGTAATAGCTTTCACAAAATAGGGAAATCACCACCTAATTATTAAATTTTATTATTGGTTTTGGATTTCAAATGTTTATGTTTTTAACTACTTTTGACCCAAGGCCTTTTGCCCAAATTGAACGAAGTTAAAAAACTATTAATAACACTAGATGAGAATTATTTCTTATAATGTCAATGGTATTCGGGCAGCTATTTCTAAAGGATTTTTAGATTGGTTGCAACAAGCAAACCCAGATTTAATATGTCTTCAGGAAATAAAAGCTACCGAAGAACAAATTCCAACAGAAGCTATTACTGCAGCAGGTTATCCGTACCAATATTATTTTTCGGCACAAAAAAAAGGATATAGCGGTGTGGCTATTTTATCCAAAACAAAACCCAATAAGGTGGTTCACGGAACCGAAGTTACGCACATGGATTTTGAAGGCAGAAATTTGAGAGCAGATTTTGATGGTATTTCAGTAATGAGTTTGTATTTGCCTTCAGGAACAAATCTTGACCGATTGGATCATAAGTTTAAATACATGGATGATTTTCAGAATTATGTGGATAGTTTAAAAAAGCAAATTCCAAATCTTATCATTTGTGGCGATTATAATATCTGCCACGAAGCGATTGATATTCATGACCCAATTCGGAACAAAACCGTATCTGGATTTTTGCCAGAAGAACGTGTTTGGTTAGATAAATTTATGAAATCGGGTTTCATTGACAGCTTCCGTCATTTTAATAAAGAACCACACAACTATAGTTGGTGGAGTTATCGTGCTGGAGCAAGAGGCAATAATAAAGGATGGCGCATCGATTATAATTTGGTCAGCGAAAATTTAAAAGACAGAATGAGCAGAGCGGTTATTTTGCCTGAAGCTAAACATTCTGACCATTGTCCAGTTTTGGTAGAAATTGATTAAAGAATTATGAATTATGAATTATGAATTATGAAAATTGCATTAAAAATACATTTGACAAATAGATAAAAATGATAAAAAAAATCGCTTTAGCAATAGTAACATTGAGTTTGATGACTTCATGTGTTTCCAAAAAAATCTACAATGATTTGGAAAATAAATACACCGATTTAAAGAAAGAAAACCGGTTTTTAGCAGATGAGGTTGACGAACTTCACAAAGCCAATGCCGCATTTGATTCGGTGAATAAATCATTATTAGCTGAACTAGATAAACTCAAAGCCGATAAAGACAAACTTCAAGCTGATTGTACCGCAACAAACAACAACTTGAAAACATTGCAAGAATCTTACGCTGCTTTAGAAAAAAACAGCAATGATGCATTGGAAACCAACATGGCAAAAAACCGCGATTTGCTGGCACAACTTGATGCTAAAGAAAAAACATTGGCAGCAGAACAAGATAGACTGAACAAACTAAAAAGCGAATTGGCCTCCAACACCAAACGACTAAATGAGTTGGAAAGCATGATTGCCGCCAAAGATGCCGCCATGAAAAAACTAAAAGACACGCTATCCAAAGCGCTAAATGCCTTTGAAGGAAAAGGATTGACGGTATACCAAAAGAATGGGAAAGTGTATGTGTCTATGGAAAACAAATTGTTGTTCCAAACCGGAAGTTGGGCAGTTGGTTCGGAAGGAAAGAGTGCGGTAGTTGAGGTTGGAAAAGTGTTGGCTCAAAATCCAGACATTACCGTCTTGATTGAAGGACATACAGACAATGATAAAATTCTTGGAAACATTGGCGGAGGAATTGAAAGCAACTGGGATTTGTCAACCAAAAGAGCCACCGCTATTGTGAATATCTTAGGTGAAAATGGTGGAATCAGAAAACAAAATTTAACGGCTGCAGGTCGTGGCGAATTTGCGCCAATAATGAGTAATGACACCAATGAAGGCAAAGCTAAAAACCGCAGAATTGAAATTATTCTAACGCCAAAACTAGACGAAATCTCCAAAATGTTGAATGAATTTTAAAAGATTTGAAGTTAGATAAATGCAAAGCCGCAAAGTTTTTTTGTGGCTTTTTCTTTTTTAAACGTTTCTAAAAAATGTGTTAATGGTCATTACTATGCGTTTTAATAATTTACTTTTGTGCTTCAATAAAATGATATTTTAACTAAAATGAACTTCACCACGCTTCCAAACACCAATATAAAAGTTAGTAAAATTTGCCTTGGCACAATGACTTTTGGAGAACAAAACTCTGAAAATGATGCCCATTCACAATTGGACTATGCTACAGAAAATGGCGTTAATTTTATTGACACTGCCGAAATGTATCCTATTGCGGCTCGCGAAGCAACTGTTGGACTTACCGAAAAATATATTGGCAATTGGTTGAAAAAATCAGGGAAAAGAGAAGGGTTGGTTCTTGCTACTAAAATTGCTGGTCCAAATCGTAAAATGGAATACATCAGAAACCCGTTAGATTTTTCAAAGAAAAGCATTCACGAAGCGGTAGATTTAAGTTTAAAAAATCTTCAAACTGACTATATCGATTTGTATCAAATGCATTGGCCAGAACGTGTGATGAATATGTTTGGTCAACGTGGTGTTTCAAAAATTGACACCCAATGGCAGGATAATTTCTTCGAAATATTGACAATATTTGATGGAATTATCAAAGAAGGAAAAATTAAACATCTTGGTGTTTCTAATGAAAATCCGTATGGTGTGATGAAATATCTCCACGAAAGTGAGAAACATAATTTGCCTCGAATTGTTACCATTCAAAACCCGTATTCTTTGTTGAATAGATTGTACGAAGTTGGTCTTTCTGAAATTGGAATGCGCGAAAAGGTTGGGTTGTTGGCGTATTCGCCTTTGGGATTTAGTTATTTGACAGGCAAACATCTAAACGGAATTTTACCCAATTCTCGTTTAGGAATATTTCCGCAGTTTTCACGCTATTCGAATACTAATTGTCATACTGCGACAAAGCTATATCAGGAATTAGCACAAGCAAATGGTTTAACCATAACCCAAATGGCTTTGGCGTTTGTCAACCAACAAGATTTTGTGACTTCTACAATTATTGGAGCAACAACAATGGAACAACTTCAGGAAAACATTGCGGCATTTGAAACTGTTTTAACTCCTGAAGTTATTTCAGAAATCAATAAAATTCAAGAGTTAATTCCAAATCCTGCGCCGTAATTATTCTACAACCAACTTGGCATTATACTGATTTCCAGTCAAATCTTCCACGTAAATTAAATACATTCCACTCGATAAAGTAGCAACATTTACAGAAGGTGTATCACTATTCTCAATTGCTTTTGTCAACACTAGTTTCCCAGATAAATCATAAATTTTCACCTTTGAAAGCGTAATGTCAGAGCTGTTTTTTATAAAAATTTCGGTCTTTGCTGGATTTGGATAAAAACTTAAGCCGTTTTTATTAAAATTATTCACACCTAGTGACGAGTCAGTGATTTTATAAACAACCCCATTTCCTGCACTTGCCACATATAATTCGCCATTTATATCTTCCCCAAAAGTGGTAAACGCACCGCCAGTCAAAGCGGCTGTCCATGTTATAACTCCAGACGATGTAACAGTTCCTATTTTATTGGTGCAATAATCTGCAAAGAAATATTTATTGGCAAAATTAGGATAATTACTTCCTGTATAAAAATAACCACCAGTGATAGAACAACCAGCTGTAGCAGCGTGTGTATAAGTAGCAAAAGGCGCCACTGTAGACGCATAAGCAGGACAAGTTCCTGACGATGTATTATACGTTACATTTCCTTCGTAACAACGCCACCCAAAATTCAATCCCACAGGTAATGGACTTGAAATTTTATCGATTTCTTCCACGGTACTTTGACCTACATCAGCAATCCATAAATCGCCGTTCAATCGGTTAAATGAATATTTCCAAGGATTTCGCATCCCTATCGACCAAATCTCATCATTACCTGCAACGCCAACAAAAGGATTGGTTGGAGGAATGCCATATGGCGATGCAGAATCAACATCAATTCGCAATATTTTACCAAGATTTTCTGTGATATTTTGTGCTCTATTTCCAGGATCGCCAGTGCCCCCGCCATCACCCATTCCGATATACAAATAACCATCGGGACCAAATTTTATACTTCCTCCATTATGATTTGAAAAAGGTTGTGCGACGGTCAAAATAACGGTTCCGCTTGCTGGATCAGCAATATTTGGATTAGCAGAAACCGAGTATCTTTCCACTACGGTAGCAGCATCGCCAGCACGAGTGTAGTTTACATAAAA
>JAYVNT010000463.1:0-3255 GCA_043758285.1 Flavobacterium sp. | reverse complement strand
TAATGTTAAAGCTGTTTGATTTCCTATACCGGAAGAAGCACCGGTAACAAAGTATGTTTTTCCTTTTAGATCAAAAAGCATAAAAATTCTATCGGTGCGACTTAACGTAATCAAATAAGTTCTGTACGGTTTTTATTTTTTCAAATTCGGTACGAGGAATTGTAACATTGTATTCTTCCTCTAAAGTTGCCATTAATGAGAGTAACGCCAACGAATCCCACTCTTCGTACTCTTTAAAAGCATCGTTAAGATGAATTTGGTTTGTTTCTCTTTCAAAAGTATCGGACAGTTTTTCAATAAAATCTGTTGTTGTCATAAAGAAATTAATTTTTTATATCGCTATTGCATTCAAAGTATCAAAATTACGTAAAATTATTTCATAGTTAATAGACGGCGTAAAATGCTTTTCTAAATAATGGCGCGCATTCTCACCCATAATTTTTAGTTTTTCAGTATCAAAAAAACATTTCAAATTGGCGTTAAACACTTTAATATCGTTTGATGCGCTCCAATATCCAAAATCTCCTTCAACGATAGTTTTGCCGATGTCACTTGCCAAATCTGTTGCTGCAATAATGGGCATTTGATTTTCCATATAAGATAACATCCTAGATGGAAAATTAGGGATCGTAAAACGTACATCCAAGAAAATCATTCCTACATCACATGCTGAAAGTAAATTATCAAAATCATTTTTTGGTAAAGACTGTAGAAGTTTTGAATTTGTTGGTTTATTTATTTTAAACCAGGATTCTAATTTATTATATTCTGTTCCATCTCCAACGACTAAAAAATAACAATCCAAGTTATTCAAATTTGATTCTAATACTTCTATCAAGAAATCAATACCTTGCGGTTTACCTAAATTACCTCCATAAATAAAAACAGTTTTATCAATCGGTATTCCAAATTCTCTTCGAATTTCAAGTTTTTCTTCGTCGGTTTTAAATTCAGTAATTGGTTCAATGCTGTTTGGACAAACTTCAACTTTACCAGATGAGAGGTAGAGATTGTGTTTTAAGATAAAATCAACATTTGCAGGAGACATACAACCTATTTTATCTGAAATTTTGTAAAGTTGCTCTTCTTTTTGCTTAAAAAAACGATGTAAGAGCGAGTCTTTTTTTAATAAGCTAATATCCACTGCGTTTTGTGGAAAAATATCTTTTAATAGCAAATAGGCAAACGCACAATCTCTGTTTTTAATAAAAGTAATTACTTTAGTAAAAGTAATGGGAGGCGTTGAATATAAAATTAAATCAAACTTTACTTCTTTAAAGTATTTTTTGATGGCGCTTAAATATTGAAACTCAATAAGCAAAGTGCCAAGTCCTTTTTCAATCAGATTCGTCTTCTGAATGTTTAGCGTTTTTACATTAAGTATTTGAGTATTACTGGTTACAATCAATCGTGTATTAAGTTTCTTACGCCTTTCCAATGGTGCAACAACATAAATTTCGTGTCCATGCTCATAAAATTTTCTGAGTAAATCATTATATAACCCTCTGTCTTGAATATTATTTGTGGCTACCAGTGTAACAAAAAGGATTTTCATAAATTATAAAAAATTACTTTTAGTTTTTGTGCCAAACAACGCGATTAATGTAATCTGTATAAGAGATGATTATTCTTACAATTTTATCTGAAACATTAGGCATTGAATAATCTACAACAGGCCTAAAATTTCTTTTTACTCTATTTTGATTTTTCAATGCAATCAGTCCTTGTAAAATCCTTTCTATATTCATACCCACCATCATTACGGACGCTTCTTCCATGGCTTCAGGTCTTTCGTGTGCTTCCCGAATATTAAGTGCTGGAAAATTTAGAATGGATGATTCTTCCGAAATGGTGCCACTATCGGAAAGAACGGCTGCTGAATGTTGTTGCAAATGAATGTAGTCGCTCAAACCCAATGGTTTTTCTAATCTTATTAGTGGGTTAAATTGGATACCTTTTGATTCTATCATTTTGCGCGTTCGCGGGTGTGCACTAAAAATTACAGGTTTACCAAATTGTTCTGCAATGGCGTTTAAAGTACCCACTAGATTATTAAAAACGCGCTCTGAACTTATGTTTTCTTCTCTGTGCGCTGAAATGACAAAATATTCATTCTCCGTTAAACCTAATGTTTGTAAAATTTTCGAGTTGTTAATTTTTGGCAAATAATGCATCAAAACTTCAAACATCGGACTACCCGTTTTTATAATTCTATCTGGCAATAAACCTTCTCGCAATAAATATTCCCGTGCTATATCAGAATACACTAAATTTATATCTGCAATGTGGTCAACAATTTTTCTATTTGTTTCTTCTGGCACGCGTTGATCAAAACAACGATTACCGGCTTCCATGTGAAAAATCGGAATTTTTCTTTTCTTAACTGGTATAGCACACAAACAACTATTCGTATCACCTAAAACTAAAAAAGCATCGGGTTGTATTTCTTCTAAAATTGGGTCAATATTGATAATGATATTTCCAATTGTTTCAGTGGCTGTTTTGCCCGCTGCATTCAAAAAATAATCGGGTTTACGCAATTCTAAATCATCAAAAAATATTTGATTCAGTTCGTAATCGTAATTCTGACCTGTATGTACTAAAATATGTTCAATCGCATCGGATTCATCGAGTTTTGAAAGCACACGTGACAGTCGAATAATTTCCGGGCGTGTACCTACAACTGTAACTACCTTTAATTTTTTTATCATTTTTTGGTTATGAACACTTAGTTAATTGTTCAGCTAAAACTAAATAATTATACATTTACAAAATACGTATCTGGATCGGCAGCATCATAAGGTTCGTTTATCCAAAACAAAGTCAATAATTCAGATTCGCCAATATTTTTGATATTGTGCGTATACCAAATCGGCATATCTACAAAACTTGGCGAATCGCCGTCTAAGTAATAAGTAATGATTTCGTCAGAATCAATTTTTCTAAGTTGAATTTGTGCTTTACCGCGTATAACAGCGAACCTTTCGGCTTTTCGTGTATGAAAATGGTTACCGCGTGTTATATTTGGGTGAGTTGTAGAAAAAGAAAATTGACCAGAAGAATTTGTTCGAGCTATTTCAACAAAATTACCACGTGCATCAATATTATTTTTTAAAAAGAAAGGGAAATGAGATTTTGGAATATAACTACGAAAGGTGTTGAAAAGAGATTTTTCAAAAGGGTCTTCCAAAGAAGGAAAAATGCCTTTTTCTAAATAGTCTGACTTAAACTTGTTTAAGATAGATAAAATTTCAG
>JAYVNT010000462.1:0-3258 GCA_043758285.1 Flavobacterium sp. | reverse complement strand
TAAGGACTTAAAATCCTGTATCTTCACGGATGTACGGGTTCAAGTCCCGTCCCGGGTACAAGCACAAAACCCCTGTAAAATCAGGGGTTTTGGCGTTTATAGAGGGCGGGTTTAAGGAGTGTTTTGATGAGCTGTTTTACCATTTTTTTTCGTGATATGCTGTTTTGATGTGCTGTTTTGGTAAAAACGTAGGATTGAAATGCAAAGTTATTTCTTAAGCGTAATAGTTATTTTATTGTTTTCATAAGGAATATTATTGTATTTTAATTCCTTACTTTTATCAACATTAGCTTTAAATTCAATTTCACCGTTGTTTAGTTTAATAAGTTTATTAATCATAAACATACCAATTCCATCACCCGCTAACTCTAATTGTTCTGACCAATAGCCCGACACTTCCTCAGAGAAAATTTTAACTACTTCTTCAGCCTCTACTTTTAAACTTATCATATCGAATTCTACATACAATAAATTTGTTGTGCTTTTAAAAGTTATTTTCAATTCTGTGTTTGGCATTACATATTTTGTTGCATTATCAAATAAATGAGAAAGTGCTACAGAAATCGTTTTGTAATCAATATTTACCTTTTCGTGAAAAGGCTGAATATTAATATTTATTTTATTTTCTACTAAATCAAGCCAAAAAGGGTTTAATGTTAAGAGAATAACCTTATGTATTTGATGCTCATAAAAATCTAAATATGGGTTGTTTTTATCTAGCATTTCGTAGACATCAAATTCCGCCTTCATCAAATTGGAACTTTTTAAGACTTTAAGGTAAGTAAAAGCTGATTTTTTTATATCTTTTTTTATTCCATTTTGAATTATTTCTACGTGATTAGTTCCTGCTTTGAAAGAATCTTGAGGTATTAATTTATAAAGCTCTTGAAGAATATTTGTGTTGTGATTAATTAAATTATGTTTAAGTCTTCGAGTTTTTTGACTCTCTTTTGTTTTATTTAATTCTAAATTTTGAATAACTTCTTTTGATAGTAGTTTGAAAACTTTTAAATAATGATTGAATATTTTGTTGGTAATATTTAAATCGTAACAAGCAAGATAAAGGTAATATCCATTCTCTGAAATAAAACCTTGCCTTCTTTTTCTATTAGAGAAAGTACAAGTAATGGTTTCTAAATTCGATTTACATTGAGCCAATTGATTAATAACTGTGGTTTCAATAATATTGGTTGAAATTATTTGTCCGAGTTCACTTCTAATTAAAAATTCCATTATTAATTAGTTAATTAGACGTTAAAAATAATTGTATAATACTTGAAATATTTGAAGCGTTTTGAAGGTTAAATATTTTAGAAATATTTTGGATACTATAATCCTTATTTAAATATATTTTGTTTAAATTATGTAGTATTTTTTCATTTTCAATACTATTTCCAAATTCTTTAAGAATTTGACTTTGGATTCTTTTCACGCACTCACTCAGTGAAAATGCTTCTTTTGCATAGGCTTCAATAACTACTTGGAACTGATATGGGTCAGAATTTTTACTTAACCTTTTATCGGCGACATCAATACCAGGGTGAAATGCCTGTATTTTTCCCTGATCCTCAGCACTATAAACAATAATTTTTTTATTTGGATATTTATTTTTTAATGCAATTATAAGACCAAGGCCTTCATCCTTAAATTTTAATTTTTTGCCAATACCTTGGATATCAACAATTAAAATATGAGCCTCTCTAATATCAATTTGTTCTAACGATTCGGCATCCTTAATCCTTTTTGTATTAGACCAGCCTGTAGTTTTTAAAATATCAATTAGAGGAAAGGCCTTATCATCAATAAATAAAATTTTACAAATTGACATAATTTCATCTAAATTTTTCTCTTTTAAAGGGAGGGTATTACTTTTCCAAAATTTCCAATTCATACCATTAAACTTTTAAGTCTCAATTATACTTTAATCTTTTAAAATAAAATATAATCTTAGTTAAATATAACAAAAAACTAAACCCTATCTTCAAAAATATTCACATTACTCAGGCCACTTGCCAAAACCGAATCCGCCAAATAATTGTTTTGAATCACCGCATCGTTGGAGTGGCCTGTAAAGAGTTTTGTTTTATCGCCTAATGCCATTGTAAGGTGTGTGATATAGGTTTTGCGTAAATCTTTGTATTCTATTTTTCGGGGAGTTACTTGTTTAATAAAATGGGTAAATGAGCGGGAGATTAAGCCCCTAACATAAGGCAGTTTTAAATGAGGCGGTAGCGGTATAATTAGCCTATCTGTGCCTTTATATTTGTCGTAGCCAGTATCTATTAGCAGTTGCATCAGCGAAGCCGTTATAGGCACATATTTAACATACTTATCTTTTTGGTTTTTATCCTCGCCAGTTTGTATCCGCCACACTTTTAAGTTTATTATTTTAAACACCAACACTCCCTTTTTTATTTCTACTAAATTATTAAAATTGAGGGTAACCACCTCTTCGGCACGTAAACCTGTTTCTAATGCCAAACGGTAAGCGATGGCTAACCAATCGTAGTAGAAATTAATTTTTTTACTCCCCATCCACGCTGTGCCGTTTTCGGGTGTTATTATTTCCAATAGTTTTTTAAATTCATCCTGTGTAATAGCCGTTTTATCTTTTTTGGCGTTAAAGCGTAATTGCAATTTTTCAAAAGGGTTTTTGCATTCGCAATCTTTTACATCAATACACCAATTGTAAAAGGTTTTCATAATAACGCAATGCTTGTTATACGAACTTAATTTTAAGGTGTTTAGAATATAATCACAAAAAAGCCCAACTTCTATTTGACCAATACCTTTTAAATCCAATGTTTCTAAGGAGTAATTAGCTGTTTTTAAGGCGGTGCAAAAACGTTCTATTACCCGTCTTGTTTCATTAATATGGTCGGCACTACGTTTACGGATTAAATGGGTTGGTGTATTAATACCTGATAGGGTATCTAAATATTCAGCCGCTAAGTTTATAAGTAAAAATTCTGGTTTGGGTTTCTCGAGTTGGTTGGGTTGGTTTTGATTTTTTTCGGTTTGGGTTTTTGTGGTGGTGCTATTATTATGTGTATTGCTATTAGCAGTGCTATTAACATTGCTATTAACATTGCTATTACTATTTAAAGTTTTTACTTCTTCTCTAAATTTATTTAATTCTACTAAAGCCGTATTAAAATCATCGGTGTCTAATAGTTTAGTTTTTCTTGCTGTAGAGTTTGGAACATGAACCAATAGTTTAAATTTATGCTTATCGGTATTTTGGCAAGTAGAAATACT
>JAYVNT010000461.1:0-3272 GCA_043758285.1 Flavobacterium sp. | reverse complement strand
GGATGTTTTCTTTTGCTATTTGGAACAAAAAGGAGCAAACCCTTTTTGCTGCCAGAGATAGATTTGGTGTTAAACCATTCTACTATTATTTTGACAATTCCAATTTTTATTTTGCTTCAGAAATCAATACTATTTTCGCAGCTGGAACTTTGAAGAAAACGAATGATAAAGTCTGGCTCAACTTTTTTTCTGAAGGAAGTTATGGTTTGCCTAATGAAACTTTTTGGCAAAATATCCATCAATTGCCAGGAGGACATTTTATGACTTTTAAAAACAATTCGCTTCAAATCAAGAAATGGTATTTTTTTGAAAATAGAATTTTAAAATTGCAATCACAGTTTCATGAAAACGAAGAAGACTATATTACTAATTTGCTTTTAAAGGCAATTAATTTTCGCTTTAGAGCGGATGTTCCAGTAGGTTTTAACCTTAGCGGCGGATTAGATTCCAGCACGTTATTAGCGTTGATTGACCAACAAGATATTGACAAAACAGCAGTAGAAGCTTTTACATTTATAGCCAATGATGCCCGTTACGATGAGTTAACTTGGGTAAAATCGATGTTGGAAAACAGACCATTTCATTTGAATATTTGCGCACTTGCTGCTACTGAAGTTCCCGAGCTTTCTGTAAAAATAGCTCAACATCAGAGTGAACCTTATGGCGGAATTCCAACAATTGCTTATTCCAAAATATTTCAAGTAGCAAGACAAAAGGGAGTGAAGGTATTGCTTGATGGACAGGGTTCGGATGAAGCATGGGCGGGTTATGATTATTACATAAATAATTCTCAAAATATCATTCAAGGTGTAACCAATTCCCCTTTTAGAACTAACGTTCTTGATGCTGATTTTACTAAAAATTATGCGAAAATAGTTTATCCAAAACCATTTGATGATAATTTATTAAATCTTCAATACCGAGATTTATTTTATACTAAAATTCCAAGAGCTTTACGGTTTAACGATAGCGTCTCAATGTTGCATAGTACGGAATTGCGCGAACCATTTTTAGATTATGAATTGGTTGAATATGTTTTTAGTCGTCCAACAGATTTTAAACTAAAAGATGGTGTTCAAAAATGGATGTTACGAAAATTAGCAGAAAAGTTTCTGCAAAAAGACTTAGTTTTAGCACCCAAACGCCCATTGCAAACGCCACAAAGAGAATGGCTTTCGGAGGATTTGAAAGATTGGGTGCAAGCTGAGGTTGAAACTTTGTATCAAAACAATTGGTTTGACAAATCTGCATTGCAATCAGAATTGGAATTGTTTTTTAAAGGCAACAATCAAAGCAGTTTTCATATTTGGCAATGGATTAATGCTGCACAACTAGTAAAATAAAATGCAAAAATTACTTCACTTACATAGGTTAAATTCGGCTAATATAAATATAGTTTTAAAATATCTGTTGAAAAGAGCCGTTGGTATGAATATAACCGAGAATGAAAGACAGGTAAACGAATATTACTTTCATTTACTTACATTTAAAGGTTCTTTTAAATTGGAAAATGAAAAAGAATATATATCAAATTATCCGGATTTTGGAGTTAGTATTAAGCTTAGAAAAAGACCTTCAAGTGATTTAAATGTGTTTGCTCAAATTTATCATTACGATGAGTACAAACCATTAGTTGCTGTTTTTAAAAAGAATTTTCCAAATGATTTGAGTCTGAATATTATTGATGCTGGGTGTAATATAGGATTGACGTCTGTTTACTTATCTAAATTTTTTCCAAATTCTTATTTCATAATCATTGAACCTGACAGTTCCAACTTTGAAAGTATTGGTTCCAATTTTGAAATGAACGATGTTACTAATGCAGTAAAAATAAAAGGCGGACTTTGGAGTAAAAATGCCAATCTGAAATTAATTAGTGATTTTAGAGACCAAAAAGATTGGTCTTATCGTGTTGAAGAAACCAATGAGGAAACAGATTTGAAAGCTTATTCTATTCCGTATTTAATTACAACATACAATTTTGATATTATCGACATTTTGAAAATTGACATTGAGGGTTCAGAAAAAGAGCTTTTTGGTAGTTTGGATGCTGATGTTTCTTTCCTAGAAAAAACAAAATGTATAGCAATCGAAATTCACGATGAGTTTGATTGTAGGGAAATGATTTATGCTATTTTGAAAAAGTATAACTTTGAATACTTTGAAACTGGAGATTTGACCATAGGAATCAATCAAAATCTTATAAAATCAGTTAATTAGAATTGAAACGATTATTTTTTTAGGGGAATTATTTGTTAATTTGTTGATTAGAAAAGTAATTTGAATTCATGAGTTAAACCAACAGATTATGATAAATGTTACCAAAACATTTTTCCCTCTTATAGTAGATTACCACACTTATTTAGAACATATTTGGTATCCTCAATGGCATGCTAATAGTAGTGCATTAATATTGGAACTTGAAGCAAAACTAAAAAATCACCTTGATGTAAACTCAATCTTAATTACAAGAAAATTTAAATTTCAAAGCAATATTAAATTTATAGACAAAACATCAATGTCGGTCTCTGAAACAAATGCTGAGTCTATTTCATGTTTGGCTCTTGATATAGGTTTAACCCAAATGGATTTGGATAAAATTTGTAAAATTATAAACTCAAATTTATGCTAATTATAGGTGCTAAAGGTTTTGCGAAAGAAGTTTTGGAGGTTTTTCATCAACAGGGAAAACTTGAAAATATTGTTTTTTATGACGATGTAAATGATGATATTGGAGATTTACTATTTGATAAATTTATAATCTTAAAAACAGAAAGTCAAGTTGTTAAATTCTTTAAAACCAATGGAAATCAATTCACAATTGGTATTGGCAACCCAAAATTAAGATATAAATTATACAAAAAATTTATCAATATTGGAGGTGAATATGTTTCAACCATAAGTCCACTGGCACTTATGGGGAATTATGAAATAAATATTGGAAAAGGAAGTAATATTTTGATGAATGCTGTTTTTTCAAATAGTATAACTATTGGCATAGGATGCATAATCTATTATAATGTAATTTTAACACATGATTGCGTGTTAGGAGATTTTGTTGAAGTTTCGCCATGTGCTATTCTGCTTGGAAGATGTAAAATAGGTTCTTTTACTCACATTAGTGCTAATGTTACCATTTTGCCTGACGTTACTATTGGTAAAAATGTAATTATTGGTGCCGGTTCAGTTGTAACTAAAGATATTCCCGATAATGTTGTTGCCTTTGGTTCTCCTGCGAAAGTTATCAGAAAATTAGATCCATTAATTGAAGA
>JAYVNT010000460.1:0-3273 GCA_043758285.1 Flavobacterium sp. | reverse complement strand
ATCTAATATTCTATTTTATTAATGTTTTCTGACCAAAGTTTAAAAGCTTCCAACGCTTCTTCATTCATCATCTGGATGGTTTCCAATTTTCGATTTTGGTAGGGCAATTCCAATTCTTCGTATATGAATTGGTCGTCGAAATTGATATCCGCAGCATCTTTTTTAGTGTTAGCGAAATACATTCTATCTGGTCTTGCCCAATAGATTGCACCCAAACACATCGGACAAGGTTCGCAACTTGTATAGATTTCGCAACCGTCTAATTGGAAAGTTCCTAATGCTGCGCAGGCATTTCTAATGGCAACAACCTCAGCATGTGCTGTGGGATCATTTGTAGAAGTTACACTGTTTGCACCATGTGCAATTATTTTTCCATCTTTTACAATCACAGCACCAAAAGGACCGCCTTTTCCGGATTTTACATTGGCAATAGAAAGCTGAATAGCTTCCGTCATAAATTCAGTTTGTTTTGTAGAACACATATTGTAATTTTTAATATAATTTTTTGAGTACTTCAAAATTTTAAAGCCAATAAATATACGAATAGAAATGATTTACAAAACAAAAAAAATACTTGATACCTAAAATAAAAAAGCCATCTCAAATTTTAATATTGAGACGGCTTCTTTTACCTGAACTTTATTAACTTTATTCTCTAACTATTTTCTCTACTCCTATTCCTTTATCTGAAACTATTTTTAAGAAATAAACGCCGCTTGAGTGATTTGAAATGTCAAGCAATGTTTGATTTTCATTAACCAAATTGGTTTGCAATAAGCGTCCTTGAACATCATATAGTTGAACTGATTTGATATTGTTATTGCACTTAATATTGACATTACCATTGGTTGGATTTGGATAAACCGAAATGGATGCATCAGTTTCAAAATTTGGATTGCTTAATGACTGGAACGTTGTGTTTTCAAGATTGGTATCTATTGGTGCATTGTAGTCAAAATAGATATTGGCTCTTTTGCTTACTGTATTGCCTTGGACAAGCGTATTTTTAGATTTAATTTTTATTAAAATATTACCATGTCCGCCTGAATGCAGGTTTATGTTTTGGAAAATAAACTCGGCTATATTCCCGGTAAGTTTTGCAGTTATAGGACTAGAACTATTGAGAATTTGTAACGAGTTGACATCAAACTGTGTGGTGTCAATTACGTCTCTTACTACTATGTTCTGGGCATCGGCAGTTCCTGTATTTTCAAAATTGATGACATAATGCAGGTAGTTTCCAATTTCTGTAGGGGAGACTAAATTGCCTTCAACACAAGTAACATCATTTGGATCGAATGAGCCAACGACGGTTTGATTAAAGTGAAAGGAATTATCCGCATCATTTTCATCATTATTATTAGGACTAATACCCGACAGAAATTGCAACACATCGCCAATATTAACAGCGGGATTGTCTGTTGGTGCATTTACATGAAACGTTACTTCTACACTACCCGAAGCAAAAGGGTACAAGGTAGGATAGCTAAAGTTTATTGAATTTGTTCCCGATGCCGTTACCGGTTGGCTTGAAGATACATACGTTACTTTAGCAATATCATACATGACAAAAACGCCTCCTGTTAAAGCTGGTAAAATGGTATTTCCTTTGTTTCTGTATACCAATTTATAAACAGCATCAAACCCGGGGCGTGCCGGAGTTATTGGCTCCATTACCATTTCTAAATCTTGATGAACACCATTGGCAGAAATACAAAAATCTTGTGTGGTGGTATTGTTGTTATTGTCTGCAAAAGGTATCGTTGCTGTTGGTGGCGAAAAGTTGAACCATGCTGGGTTTTCGATATCTGGTGTTATGTCAAAGTTTCCTGCTTGGGTATAAAAAATATAATTTCCTGTGTTGTAGGTAAAACTTGCTCCAGTTGTGGTACCGTCATTGATATTTACTCTGATGTTTGGTTGCAAAATATCTGATAGATCGCAACCGTTATTATCAGCATCAAAAGTTGTAATTCCTGTTATAGTGTTATAGTTTCCGCCTGGAGTAAATGTGCAATAGGAATTTACATTTGAAAGATAATTGTTTGAATTGATAAAGGAAAGTGCATCATTTAAAAGTTGAATGTCCGACGTATTACTGCATATATAATCTATATTAGTGAATTGAAAAGCAGCATCATTAAGCTGTCCTCCATTCTTTAAATTTAAGTTTGACATGGTCATATTTCTAAAATATACACTTTGTAAATTGGGGAAATTGGACAAATCTAAAGAAGTCACTCCCGCTACTTGGTTTAGAAATATATAATCTAACAGATTACAATTTGCAATGTCGATTGTCGATATTGATGTTCCCTGAACAGACAAAAATACTAATAGAGGAGAATTATTAAGGTTTAATGTTGTAAATGACGTAGAAATAGCTCCGATTGAAAAATGGTCTAAAGCAACTAAAGGCGTAAAATCTAAAGGGATATTATTTTCTAAAGCTAAATTTATAGATTTTAAATTTACTAATGGACTAAAATCTAAACTAGTAAATGTTCCGCCCAAACTCAAACTTGTCAATTGTGTACTGTTGGAAAAATCAAAAGTATCTACTGCATTATTATGCCAAGCAAATGCTGTCAAAAGCGGATAATTTAATAAATTCATATAAGTAAGATTGGTTTGGAAAACTGATATTTCGCGTATGTCACTTGTAGGAAAAGGTAAAGCAAGCGTATTTAAAAAAGAAGTTGAACCTAATCTACTTCCACAATTGATTGATTGCAATAGCAAATTATTTGATAAATTCAAAATTGCGATTGGATTAGCATAACAATTTAGTGAAAGTAAATTAGGTAAGTTTGAAACATCCAAGTTAGAAATAGTATTAGTTGCACAATTGATACTTTGTAAATTTGTTAACGTGGAAACGTTTAATGCTGCTATCTGATTATAACTGCAATTAAAATTAATTAAATTAGTAAAATATTCTATACCCGTCAAATCATTTATAAAAGGATAGTTGCCAAATTGATTTGAAAGATCTAAATATATTATTGCCAAAGCTTCAGAATTCTGTATTTCCCCATCACTATTAGAATCAAATCCATTAGTGATTAACCTAGCTTTAAAATTAGCATCCGGAATGTTTACAATTTGCCCATTTACAAATCCAGTAATAAGCAATAAGAGGTAAAATAATTTTTTCATAGTCTTGGTTTTTAGTTTATTATAATCTTTATAATTTTTTTTGTATCTAAGTTTTTACTTGCTTCACTTGTGAATTTCACTACTCGTGTTCTGATCTTCACTACTCGTGTTCTG
>JAYVNT010000459.1:0-10140 GCA_043758285.1 Flavobacterium sp. | reverse complement strand
CCGAAGATTTTATCTATTATATTTTATTCACTGCGGAACAATTGCAGCTGAATCCAGAGAGTTTCAAATTGGAATTATTAGGCAAAATTGCTGAAGGTGATGCGCTATATGAGATTGCTTATAAGTATGTGCGTAATACTAATTTGTTTGATGTGTGTTTTATGCAAAGTGATTTATCCGAAGCCGAAAACAGAGAACATTTTATCCTGTTGCACTCATGAGAATCATCTCTGGCAAATACAAAGGCAGAAGAATAGCACCACCCAAAAATCTTCCCGTTCGGCCAACCACTGACATGAGCAAAGAAGCGTTGTTCAATGTGCTGAACAATCATTTCAATTTTTCGAATTTAAAAGTCTTAGAACTTTTTGCAGGAACTGGTAGTATTAGTTATGAGTTTGCTTCCCGTGGGTGTTCGCCAATTCTTTGTGTGGATGGTGACATGGGTTGTGTAAACTTCATCAAAAAAACCGCCAAAGAATTTGAATTTGATATTACCGCCATCAAAAGCGATGTGTTTAAATTTCTGGAAAAACATTCGGGCAACTATGACACCATCTTTGCTGATCCGCCATACGGAATGGAACAAAAAGATTTCGAAAAAATAATTGACATAATATTTGTAAACAAATTATTGAACGAAGAAGGAATGATGGTTATTGAACATTCAAAATACACCAAGCTAAACCACATGGCAAACTATTCGTTTCAAAAAAACTATGGTGGTTCGGTTTTTACCTTCTTTGAATTTGAATCGGATAATGAATCAGATGACGAGGAAGAAGAAGGTAATGAAGCGTAAACAAAATTTACTACTTTAAAACTATTAAAAAAAAGCAGACCTATAAGCCGGATTCTGTATCTTGATTACTCAAAACCCTTATCATTTATCTAGACCAACAATTACTCATTGATTCAAGCTTCCTACCCTTCGACAACGGGCGAGTAACCCTTAACTATCGATATACTTGGAATTTCACCGCATAGAGTTTACCTGGTTTCACTACAGCCGAACTGTACATACTTTCTGTTGCACTTGTCCTCCTCCATTTTCATGAAGTGACGGATGTTATCCGCTATGCTACTCTATGGTGTCCGGACTTTCCTCCCCAATTTCTCAGGACGATAAGGCGGTCTGCTTTGCAAAGAAACAATTTTAAATTTTGAATGATGAATTTTGAATGATGAAATTGATTGCGTACTTTTATACAAATAACCAGATTAACAAATTATCCGTTATGAAAAACAGGTACCACTACGCTTCTGTCCTGAAAGCTTTGGAAGAACTCAAAGCAATGAATTTTGTGATTGACTACAATCTTCAAGAAGAAGCAATAATGAATCATCCTGAACGCTATCAAATTCTGCATATCTATCGTTATGAAGGCGATTCAAGTCCTGATGAAGAAGCTGTTGTCTATGGTATCAAATCGAACAAAGGAGAAAAAGGGGTTTTTGTGGCTGGTTTTTCCGCCAACTCCGAAAGTGAAGCTGCTAAAGTTTTATGGGAGTTAAGCATTAAAGGAAAAGGGAAATAATATTCACAAATTGTGGAAAAGTTTTCTCCAAATAAACCAATCCCCAAATAACCAAATCAACTATTATTCTATATTTGTAATCCAATAAAAAGCCATGGAACAATTTGTCGTATCCGCTCGTAAGTATCGCCCGCAAACGTTTAAAGACGTCGTGGGACAACAAGCTATTACCAACACGTTGCTCAATGCTATAGAAAGTAATCACCTGGCTTCTGCCCTATTATTTACTGGCCCAAGAGGTGTTGGAAAAACAACTTGCGCTCGAATTCTAGCGCGCAAGATTAACCAACCAGGTTATGACGATCCGAATGAAGATTTTGCTTTTAATGTCTTTGAACTCGATGCTGCTTCTAACAATTCAGTGGATGACATTCGAAGCTTGATTGACCAAGTTCGCATTCCGCCACAAACCGGAAAATACAAAGTATATATTATTGACGAGGTACACATGCTTTCGGCTAGTGCTTTTAATGCGTTTTTGAAAACCTTAGAAGAGCCACCAAAGCACGCTATATTTATATTGGCAACGACCGAAAAACACAAAATCATCCCAACCATATTATCACGTTGCCAGATTTTTGACTTCAAACGGATCACGGTAAAAGATGCCAAAGAACATCTAGCCGAAGTGGCAAAAAGTCAAGGTGTGGCATTTGAAGACGATGCGTTACACATTATTGCTCAAAAAGCCGATGGCGCGATGCGTGATGCTTTGTCGATATTTGACCGAGTGGTTTCCTATTGCGGCAACAACTTAACAAGGCAAGCAGTTACGGAGAATTTGAACGTGCTGGATTATGAAACCTATATCAACATGACCGATTTGATTTTGGAGAACAAAATCCCGGAAGTGTTGATGGCATACAATGACATTTTATCCAAAGGGTTTGACGGGCATCATTTTATTGCCGGATTAGCATCGCACTTTAGAGATTTATTGGTTGCCAAAACCCCAGCTACGCTTACTTTGTTGGAAATGGGCGAAGCAGCTCAGAAATTATACGGACAACAATCGCAAAAACTATCGCAAGAATTTCTATTAAGAGGAATCGACTTGGCAAACGACTGCGATTTGAAATACAAAGTATCGCAAAACCAACGCTTGTTGGTGGAACTTTGCTTAATGCAACTAAGCTCTATCAACTTTGATGGAGAAAAAAAAAAGTCTGACTTCATAATTCCACCAACATATTATCGAAATAGTGGGTATTCCATAACGGAAGTTAGAAATCAGAAGTCAGAAGATGAAAGTCAGAAGATAGAAGATGAAAGTTCTGAGATTGCTTCCTCCGTTGCAATGACGGTTGAAGAACCAAAAACTGAAAACAGACAACCAATCCCGATAGCTATCGGGACACAACCAATAACAGATAACGGGCAACCCAAAATATCTGCTATGTCTTTAGCGAGCATTCGTGCCAAGAAAGAACTATCAGAGAGCATGAAGAACACTGTGAAAGAAGTGGTGCATCTGGCTAGTGAACCGTTTACCGTGACCGAAATGCTAGAACAATGGTTCAAATATGCGCAACGAATGGAGAACAAAGGGCAGCACATCATCGCATCGCTGCTCACCATCAACGACCCAACACTAGATGGCACAACCATTATTCACGAACTGCCCAACGAAAGCTCTAAGCTTGATTTTGAGAAAGACAAAGAACTCTTGGGCTACCTTAGAGGTATGTTGCACAACCACGATATTACTATAGAAATAAAAGTCAACGAGAGTTTGGTCATCAAGAAAAGCAACAGCAACCGAGACAAATACAACCGACTGGCGGAACTAAATCCCAACTTGGAGACCATGCGACAGTTGTTTGGGTTGGAGATTGAGGAGTAAATGTGCTTATCAATTAAAAACTAAAAGCTATTTTTGTGTTGCTTATTCCAATACAAAGCATTCTTTGTGAAATCATTAAAAAATAAATTATGAAAAAGATACTAACACTATTAACTTTTATTTTAGTCTCTGCTACTATTTGGGCACAAGTTCCTCAAAAAATGAGTTACCAAGCGGTAATTAGAAATAGTAGTAATGCCTTAATTGCCAATACTCCTGTAGGCATAAAAATAAGTGTGCTACAAGGAAGCGCAACAGGAACATCGGTTTATTCAGAGACTCATACAACCACAACTAACGCTAACGGATTAGTAAGTTTACAAATTGGTGCTGGACTAATTGTTTCTGGAAGCTTTGCTACTATAAACTGGAATAATGGACCCTATTTCATCAAAACAGAAACCGACCTAGCGGGTGGAACTAACTACAGTATTTCGGGAACAACAGAATTATTGAGTGTTCCTTATGCGTTATCTGCGGGACAAAGTTCTCTTGCACCAGGTAATGCAGTAGGAGATATGCAATACTGGAACGGCTCTGCATGGGTTTTATTACCTATTGGAAATGCCTATCAAATTTTAAAAGTAAATAATAACATCCCACAATGGAGCAATACCAGCCAAGCAACGCCAAGCACAGTATCAACAGATGCAATAAACGCTGTAAAAGCACAAGAAGCTACAGTTACCGGAACTGTCATTACTGATGGCGGAGAATTTGTGATTACAAGAGGATTTTGTTATAGTACTTCGCCCAACCCAACAGTCACTAATGGTGCTATAACTTCGGGCAATGGATTAGGAATTTTTTCTACAACCATTGCGGGACTTTCGGTTAGTACAACCTATTATGTTAGGGCTTTTTCAACTACAATTGCTGGGACTTCTTATGGTAGCACTTTAAGTTTTACGACCACAAGCGGTATAGTTGTTTTGACTACAACACCTGCAACCAATATTGTAGCTTGCGGAGCAGATTCAGGAGGAATTATAACTAGCGATGGTGGGTCAACTGTGAATAGCTCTGGAGTTTGTTATGGTACAAGTCCTAATCCAACCATTACGTCAGAAGCTGTTTCAAGCGATTTATCGAATTCTTTTATCGTTACACTAACCACTTCGCAACCCAATACTGTTTACTATTATAGATCCTATGCTCAAAATGCAACTGGCGTTTATTATGGTAATCAATTGAGTTTTACTACTCAAAATTATACAGCTACAGTTACTACCAATGCGGCAACATTAATAAAATCCTGCAGTGCTACAATTAGTATATCCTTTACACCATCCTTACCAAATTCAGTGGACTATTCTGCTATTTGTTATTCAACTTCTCCTCTTCCTACAACAGACGATGTATTCACTGGTGCAGCTAATACAACTCCAGTAACACTATCTTGCTTGTTACCTAATACAACCTACTATGCCCGTGCATTAATTGGTAATTGTAATGGCACAAAATATGGCAATCAAATTACATTCACTACTTTAAATAACACCATTTCGGTGACTACTAATGCACCAACGGAAGTTAGGTCATGTACCCTGTTTTTTCCGCCAAATACTATTAATTATGGTGGGGCTGACACTTCATGCTATACTAGCACTGGTATGTACTATGCCTCTACTCCTAATCCTAGCCAAACCAATGGCCTAATCCCTAATAACGATAATAGTGGTAATTATTATATGTATAATTTAACACCAAATACTACTTATTATGCCAGAAGTTATATAACACTTTGCAATGGAAGCAAAATATATGGTAATCAAATTCAAGTTACCACTTTACCGAAATATACCTCAATAATTACTAATGCAACAACTGATATAACAGCAGGAACAGCAACGCTTAATGCTTCCATCATAGGTAATGGGCAAGATTATATCTATTATGGTATTTGTTTCGGCACGGCACCTAATCCTACTATTGCCAATACGTCTTTTTATTACAGTAGTACATCTGGTTCTACTAATTTAGCTAAACCTATACAGGGATTAACAGCCAATACTACATATTATGCCCGTGTATTTGTACATAGTGATTGCATTGGGATAAATTATGGTAATGAAGTGAGTTTCACTACCATTAGTGGACCGCTTGTGCTGGGCCAATTTTATCAAGGTGGAATTATTATCCAACTTACTACTGCTACCAGCGGTTTAATAGCCGCACCAACGGATCAGGGCACGGCTACTTGGGGTTGCGAAGGCACTTCAATAGCAGGAACACAGTCTACGGTGGGTTCAGGACAAGCCAATACCAATGCCATTATTGCAGGTTGTACAACTGCTGGAACAGCAGCAAAAATTTGTGATGCTTTGGTATTGAATGGTAAAAGTGATTGGTATCTGCCTTCTGAACAAGAGTTACTATTGATTGGCCAACTTACTTATTTTAGCAGAAGCAATTACGATAATTTAACTCTTAATTCTTTATCGTATTGGAGCTCTACCCAAAGTACGGCTATCCAAGCCAAAATTGGTAGTGCTAATACATCGGGAACTACCAACAAGTCAGACAATACTATTAATATAAAGACAATTCGGAGTTTTTAAAACCATCCTTGTTTATTATAAAAAAAGTCCCGATTTTGCTCGGGACTTTCCTTTTATGTGTTGAAAAGCCACTACACTTTTTGTATCCTCAGTAAAAGTTCGTTCTGAATTTTAAGTACTTTATTTTCCTCCTGCAACTGGGCTATCAAATCTTGTTGTTCCTTCTCTAACGCTTGTTTAGCAGGGTCAACAGCTACATTGCTACTAAAATCTTTGGGGAACTCATTTGCCATATCCAATAAAAAATTATGCCGAAAAGCATAGCAAATACTTATCAAGGTATTGGTATTTATACTTTTATTCCGGGTATAATTGGTAGCTCCGTTTGGAGTTATAAACAGTTTTCTTCCCAATTCAGAGACTGAAATCTTTTCTTTCAACCGAAAACTTTCTATCATCCTGCCGGTGTCAATGTTGTTGATACTTTTTTTCATCTTATGTACTGATTTTAAGAGCTAAATTATAAATAAAATTCAATAGTTGCAACTAATTACTCTAAATTTATTCAAAAATAAATACTATTTAAACAATTTTGTTACATTTTTAGTGCAATTACTTATAATTTATATAAAATAAAAAGTAATAATAGCATAATTTAGTATTTATATATAACATACTGTTAGCAATATTAATTAAACAGTTAGTGACATTGATTAAATAATAAGTGACATTAATTAAAAAGTAAGTGACATTAATTAAAAAGTAAGTGACATTAATTAAAAAGTAAGCGACATTGATTAGACAATGAGTGACATTACTCAGAGTGTTAGCGGAAAAGAACAACCAATTAGCGGAAATGAACAAAAAGTTAAAAATGGTCGTAATCGAGCAAAAGTATTGAGGTCAAGATTCCTATATACTATATCTTCCCATAATACAATGCTTTGACGATACCATCTGCAAGACCAATTTTTGGCACATACAGGTGGCGGGCGCCGCTCCACTTCATGGCGTTGAGGAATATTTTGGTGGCAGGAATGATAACGTCGGCGCGGTCAGTGTTTAGCCCCAGTTCGGCGATGCGCTGTTCGTAGGTTAACGAATTGAGGTATTGGTATTGGGAATTGAGATACAAGAAAGTCAGTGGTTTGTCATACTGTTTTCCTGATAGTTTGAATAGCTTGTTGATGTTGCCACCAGATCCTATCATGGTTATCGTGTCATAGTCTGCGGTGCAGGTTTTAATCCATTTTTCAATTTCGTGCCACACCACATCGTTTACCATTTCGTTTAGCAATCGTACCGTTCCGTTCTTGAAGGATTTGGAAGCTATCATATTGCCATCATGAAACAAGGAGAACTCGGTGCTACCACCACCCACATCTACATAAAGATAGGTTTGGTCGGGCTTCAAGAAGGTCTGCAAATCGGAAGATGCAATAATAGCGGCTTCTTTTTTACCATCAATGATTTCTATTTCAATATCGGTGTGTTCCTGAATACTATCGGCTACGTCTTTGCCGTTATATGCTTCGCGCATGGCTGAGGTGGCGCATGCTTTGTATTTTTCTACTTTATACACTTTCATCAACAGCTTGAAGGCTTGAAGGGCGTCAATCATTCTATCGATATTTTCTTCAGAGATTTCGCCAACGGTAAACGCGTCTTGCCCCAATCGGATAGGCACTCGTATCAAAGCACTCTTGTTGAATTGGGTTTCTTTGTCTTGTTGTTCTACGACATTGGAAATGAGCAACCGCATGGCGTTGGAACCAATATCGATAGCAGCATATTTTTTTATTGAAATCATTTGTTTGAATTGATAATTGATAATGAATAATTGATAATGAATAATGGTCAATTGTTAATTGTTAATTGTTCTAATCTATCTCTATAATAATTATACGTTTGGTGTTGTGCTCTGAAAATAGGTTCGTCAGCAGCGCGAATACGGTATTTGTTTTCAAATTTATCGGAATGATAACGGGCTTTTACATTTCCTTTCCAACCTATGTTAAAGGTGTCTATAATTTGTTTTTTAATATCCGGGTCATATATAGGGCAGGTTACTTCTACCCGACCATCCAAGTTTCGGGTCATAAAATCGGCTGATGAAATGTACACTTCGGGATCATCATTATTGCAGAAAATATAGGAACGGGTATGCTCTAAAAAATAATCAACAATACTTACGGCTTCTATGTTTTCGCTCATACCTTTCACACCCGGAATTAAGGAACAGATGCCTCGTACTTGGAGTTTAATTTTGACACCCGCATTACTAGCTTCATACAATTTGTCTATCATTGGGTAATCTGAAATGCTATTCATTTTCAAATTAATATACGCTGGGCGACCTATAATCGCGTTGTGAATTTCTCTGTCAATAAGTTTGTAAAACTTAGACCGTGTGTAATGTGGCGATACAATCAAATGTTTGTAACGGTGAATTCTATAATTGACATCAAAGAAATCAAAGATTTTGGCAACGTCTTTCAGTATTTGTTGGTGGCAAGTAAAGAGTGTCAAATCGGTATAAATTTTAGCGGTGCTTTCGTTGAAGTTTCCAGTCGAAATAAAGCCGTAGCGTTTTAGTTTTCCGTCTTCAATTCTATCAATCAGGCATATCTTGCTGTGCACTTTCAACCCTTTGATACCAAAAATAAGTTCGATGCCTTCTTGTTGCATTTGTTCGGCATAGAAGATATTACTGGCTTCATCAAAGCGCGCTTGTAGCTCTATTTGAACCGTAACTTTCTTGCCGTTTTTTGCAGCATTAATCAATGAACTCACGATTTGCGAGTTTTTTGCCAAACGATATAAGGTGATTTTAATGGATGTAACTTTTGGGTCCAAAGCTGCTTCTCGAAGGAACTTAATCAAATAAGAAAACGACTGAAACGGCGCATTGATTAAATAATCTTTCTTGGCAATTTTGTTCAAAAGACTTCCATCAAGTGATAAACCTTCCACCGGAAGCGGCACGCGTGGCGGATAAAGTAAATCAAAACGACCAAGGTTTGGAAAGTTCATATAATCTCTGCGGTTGTGGTATCGTCCTCCCGGAATAACACCATCGGAAGCATCAATTCCCATTTTGGAAAGTAAAAATTTGAGGGTGTCTTTTCCGATATGTTCATCATATACAAACCGAACGGGTTCACCAATTCGTCTATCTTTTACAGAAGTGGCTATCTTTTCGAGCATGCTTTTGCTCATGTCACTATCGATATCGAGCTGCGCATCGCGCGTAATTTTTATCATGTGTGCCGAGATACTTTCGTAGTCAAAAATATTGAAGATGCTACTCAAGTTGTATCGGATTAAATCATCAAGCATCATTAAATATTGCTTGCCGTCTTTGTTAGGAAGTTCTACTATTCTGTTGGTGTTTTTAGGGATTTCAATAATGGCATACCGCACTTCTGATTTAACCTTTTTTGCCAAACCTAACACCGTAGATTTTTTCCCCGCTTTCATTACTAATTTTATTGCCAAATAACCAGAAGTGTCTTTTAACAAAGGGAATTCCGCCAAGTCGTTCAATATAATGGTAACGAGTTCTGGGCTTATTTTTTGAATAAAGAAATCCTTAACAAAGTTTTCATGGGCTTCTGAAACTTCATTTTCATTGACAATGATGATGTTTTGTTTTTCTAATTCTTTTTCAATAGCGATAAGAACACGCAAACTTTCTGCTTGTTGTTTGATGACAATTTCGGTAATGTCTTTGACCAATTGTTGCGCTGTTATACCGCCAAGAATTTTTTCGCCTGTGGCACCAGACAAACTCAACCGACGGATAGCGGCAAATCGGACACGGAAAAATTCATCTAAATTGTTGGAAAAAATTCCAATAAAACGCAACCTTTCTAATAATGGTACTGCTTCATCGGCGGCTTCTTGTAAAACTCTTGCATTGAACGCTAACCAACTTTTCTCTCTATCTATATATTTAAACTTAGTTTCTGTACTCATATTTATTTTAAATCTTTGGGGAAAATAACTTTTTGGGTAATGCCATTTGCAATGTCATTCCAATTGTTTTGTTCAAATGTAATACTTACAAAACCCGAAGTGGAAACATTGTCTATTAAAATGCTTCCAAATTTATTCACAAAATTTGTAATTGCCTCATTGTGTCCAAAAAGAATTAAATTATCATAATTATTTGGGCAAGATTTGATAATTTGTTCCAACTTTCTTTCATCAAAAGTGTATAACTCTTCTTTAAAAACAATACTTTCAACAGGAAACG
>JAYVNT010000458.1:0-3291 GCA_043758285.1 Flavobacterium sp. | reverse complement strand
GCGTTTTGAAGCCCAAATGGCATTGGCAGAAAAAGGAGATGATGAAGCAAACGGAATCATTGATGAAGACTTTTTACGTGCGTTAGAATATGGTATGCCGCCTACATCAGGTTTAGGAATTGGAATGGACAGACTAATTATGTTTTTGACCAATAATCCTTCAATTCAAGAAGTATTATTCTTCCCGCAAATGCGACCAGAGAAAAAGCAATTGGAACTAACCGAAGACGAAAAACACATTATTGAAATTTTGAAAGCTAATGAAGGAATATCTATAGGTGATTTGAAATTGAAAGCAGATTTAAGTGGAAAAAAATGGGATGTAGCTAGCAAAGGAATTGCAAAACATGGTTTAATGAAAATTGTAGTTGATGGCGACAACAAAATCGTCGAATATTTAGGGAAATAAAAAAATGACGCAACTTAGTTCGTATAAAATTTTATTAACATTTAAACCTTTTGAAGACATTCTTATCATATTAGCAAATAAATTTAAAATCATACAAATGAAAAAAGTAATTATAGCCCTATTATTAGCTGTTGGAATAACAACTTTTGCACAAGAAAAAAAAGTTGAAAAAACTGAAAGAGAGAAATTAACTCCCGAACAAAAAGTTGATTTTCAAGTAAAAAGACTAACCAAGGATTTAGACTTGAATGAAAAACAAGCCAAAGAAGTTAGAAGCATTGTAGCAAAACAAGTAGAAAAAAGAGAAAATAAAAGAGCTGAAATGAAAGAAATTAAAGCTCAAAAAAGAGAAGAAATTAAAGCCAATATGGAAAAAGCGCAAGCAGCAAATAATGAGGAAATGGAAAAAATTCTAACTCCAGAACAATTTGCTAAATGGGGAAAAATCCGTGAAGAAAGAAAAGAAAAAATGAAAGAAAAAATGGCTGAACAAAGAGAAAAAAGAGATTTAAAAGCACTTCCAGAAAGTAAATAAAAATAAATTTTGAGTTTCCATCAAAATAAAGTAGTTTTGAAATTATTAATTCAAATGAAATTCACAAAATGAAAAAAATTATTGTTGTCTTAACCTTAATGTTAGCGTTTTCAATCAATGCAAATGCACAAGATAAAAAAACACTTAGTAGTGCTGAAAAAGGAAAAAACGAAGCTGCTGAACTAACTAAATATTTAGAGTTAAACGAAACTCAAAATGCCGATTTCGAAAGACTTTTTGAACAAAAACATAGAACTCTTGAAGAATCAGATTTGTCTCCAGAAAGAAAAGAAGAATTAGCAAGAGTTATTGAAGCAAAAATTAGAGCGTCACTAGATGCAAAACAAACCGAACAATTAGAAAAAAATACAGTTCTGTTAAAAAAATTGATTAACTAAGATTTTAATCTCACAAAAAAGTCCTCTTGATTTCAAAACAAGAGGACTTTTTTTATTTACAAACTACTCGAGACTTTATCAATCGCGCTGATGGTAAAATCCAAATCTTCATAAGTCAACGCATCGGTTATAAACCAAGTTTCATAGGCAGAAGGTGCAATATAAACTCCTTCGTTCAATAAGCCATGGAAGAATTTTTTAAAGGTCTCGTTATCTCCGTTTTTCGCGGTTTGAAAATCAATTACAGGATTGGCATCAAAATGCACCGAAATCATAGAACCTACACTATTGATAGTAAACACAACATTATTAGCGGTTAGCACTTTCTCAATTCCTTTGTGCAAATAAGTTGTTTTTTTGTCCAATCGCTTGAAAACGTCAACATCGTTATTTAAAGTATCAAGCATTGCATATCCTGCCGCCATCGCTAATGGATTTCCAGAAAGTGTTCCCGCTTGATATACTGACCCAAGTGGCGATAAATAATTCATGATTTCATGTCGAGCGGCAAAAGCACCAACAGGCAAACCACCACCAATAACTTTACCAAAACAGACAATATCTGCTTTTACATTATACAATTCTTGAACGCCTCCTTTAGCCAATCGAAATCCGGTCATCACCTCATCAAAAATAAGCAGTGTGTTGTTCTCGTCACAAAGTTGTCGCAAACCTTGTAAAAAACCATCTCTTGGCGGAACACAGCCCATATTTCCAGCAACAGGTTCTATAATAATAGCGGCGATTTCATTTTTGTTAGCTTCCAATAATGCTTTTACATTTTCTAAATCATTATAATTAGCCAACAAAGTATCTTTGGCTGTTCCTTGAGTAACCCCAGGAGAATTTGGTGTCCCAAAAGTACTCGCACCACTTCCAGCTTGAATTAAAAAAGAATCAGAATGACCGTGATAACAACCAGCAAATTTGATTATTTTATCTCTTTTGGTAAAACCTCTCGCAAGACGAATAGCACTCATACAAGCTTCAGTTCCAGAATTTACAAAACGAATTTTATCAATATTCGGGACCATTGAAACAGCAAGTTCCGCAATTTTAGTTTCCAATTCTGTTGGCATTCCAAAGGAAGTTCCATTTTTAGCCCTTTCAATTATAGCAGCAACTACAGGAGGAAAAGCGTGACCTAAAATCATTGGTCCCCAAGAATTAATGTATTCAATAAATCGATTTCCATCTTCGTCATAAAGATAAGCTCCTTTTGCACTTTTGGCAAAAATTGGAGTGCCTCCAACGCTTTTAAATGCCCGAACTGGTGAATTTACACCACCCGGAATAACTTTTTCTGCCTCAGCAAATAACTGACTGCTCCTTTTATAAATCATGTTTGAAATTTGGATTTTGTTTTTTGAAAATTATTTAACAATAATAGTTTGCCCAAGTGATATAGTGGTGTCAACTAAATTATTTTTCTTCTTCAATTCTTCGATTGTAATGTTGAATTTCTTAGAAATTGAATATAGTGAGTCGCCTTTTACAATAGTATATTTTTGAGTATCATCAGAGTAGACAATTGGCTTATTTATGATAGTTGGTACAAATTCTTTACCTAAAACTTCCGCATCAAATTTATTCAATTGATATTTTTCAATTAACCTGATAAGTTTATCAGGATACTTTGAATCAGTTGCATAACCCGCAGCTTTTAAGCCATATGCCCAACTTTTATAATCATCTTTTTCAAATTGAAATAGCTCTGCATATCTTGGTCTACTGGTTAAAAAATAAGAATGGTCTTTGAAGGATTGACTTGGATCATCATATTTTCTAAAACATTCTTTTTCCTCGTCATCGGTATACTGTATACTTGGTCCAGTCCATTCTTTATGACATTTTATACCAAAATGATTATTTGCCTGAACACTCAAAGGTCCAGTACCAGCACCAGACTCCAGTAGTGCTTGACCTAAAGTTATGCTGGCGGGAATACC